>JALYIN010000399.1 GCA_030775765.1 Verrucomicrobiota bacterium | reverse complement strand
GTCGTACCCTCCGTTCGATATCGGATCCAAGCCTGACGCTCGATTTCAAGCCACAGCTAACCGTCGAAGCGATGCGCGAACGCATCGCCAACCTGCCTGCGACCGAATGGTTTCGCGCGTGGAAGCTAAGCAAATCCGCCATCGCGTTACTCGAAACGAAATCCCCTGACGACCTGAATGACGTTGAGCGGATGATAGCGCTCGTAAAAAATTTCACCCTCGCCTTGCGTGGCCCGCGCCCTATGGCCGAGGCGATTTCATCCGCCGGCGGCGTACCCTGGGCCGAACTGGATGAAAATCTCATGCTGCACAAGCTGCCCGGCGTTTTCCTCGCGGGCGAAATGATCGATTGGGAAGCACCGACCGGCGGCTATCTCCTCCAAGGCTGCTTTGCTACCGCAACGCGCGCCGGTCGAGCGGCAGCGAATTTTTCTCCTTTACGTAAAGACAAGATCGTCTAGAGATTGCACGAATCCCCGGAACGATGGCGCAATACAAATACTCCCATTACCTGAGTAATCTTTCCGACCCGCGCTTCGACCCCGCGTATCCGCCTGGAACGGCCGCGCCGCATACCGGCATTTACAAATGTCAGGGTTGCGGGAGCGAAGTGGTCTCCAACGCCGGCGATCCGCTGCCGCCTTCGACCCATCATCAACATTCCCTCGTTCAAGGCGGCTTCGCGTGGCGCTTGATCGTCGCGACTGCGTAGCATCCAGGCAGTTCTTGGAGACGGCGAGCCCTCCTGCCTGGAGAGCGTCGCCGGCATTTACCCCAAACGATCTAAGGGCAGGCCGTCTCCACTTTCTGCCGGGTTTCGCCAGACACATATCGTGGTTTATCTTGAACCACCATGAAGCGCGTATTCGGTCTGGAAACAGAATACGGCATCACCGTTCAAGGCGCGGCATCGGTCGACGTCGTGGCGGAATCGATCGAACTGGTGCGTTCCTACACCGAGCACGGCGCGCACATGAAATGGGATTATCGGCTCGAAGATCCGCATCGGGATGCGCGTGGCTTTCGGGCGCCGTCCCTCCTGCAGGACACGGATGAATCCGCCTACTACGAAATCGACCGGCGGCGGCCGCTGAGTTTTGAGGAGATCAAAAGCGACCTGGTGCTCTCGAACGGCGCGCGCTTCTACAACGATCACGCGCATCCCGAGTACTCGACGCCGGAATGCACGACCCTGCGCCAGATCGTGGCGCATGAAAAAGCAGGCGAACGCATCCTGGCGGAATGCGCCCGCCGCCGGAACTTGAAGCTGACAGACGGCACCGAGGTTCGGCTTTTCAAAAACAACACAGACTTCGCGGGGCACAGCTACGGGTGCCATGATAATTACCTGATTCGCCGCGATCTTCCCTGGGACGAGCTAGTGGCAGGCGTCCTCCCATTCCTGATCACGCGCCAAATCTTCGCCGGCGCGGGGAAGATCGGGGTCGAAGCCGAAAGCTCAGGGACCCAGCCGGGCGTGTTTCAGATTTCGCAGCGCGCCGATTTTTTCCAGACGCTGGTCAGTATCGACACGATGAACAAACGCCCGCTGGTAAACACGCGCGACGAACCGCACGCCGACGCGGCCCGCTACCGTCGTTTCCACGTGATCATCGGCGACTCGAACATGAGTGAATGGGCGACGGCGTTGAAAGTCGGGACCACTGCGCTGGCTCTGGATTTAATCGAGCAGGGAAAAGCGCCGCAGCTCGAAATCGCGCAGCCGGTGAATGCCACAAAATCGATTAGCCGCGACCAGGATTATCATTGGATCATCGAGCTGAGCGACGGCCGAAAGATTTCTGCGATCGACATCCAGCGGCTTTACCTGAAAGCCGCCGGACACGAGTACGGCGGCGATTCAGAGAATTCGTGGCTACTCCGAGAATGGGAGAATGTTCTCAACGATCTCGAACGGGATGTCACCTCGACGGCGGATCGAGTGGACTGGGCGGCGAAGAAGTTAATGCTCTCGTCGTTTCGCGAGGAAGAAAAGCTCTCGTGGAGCGATCCGTGGCTCCAGGCGATCGACCTCGAGTATCACAACATCCAACCGGACCAGGGATTGTTCTTCGAGCTCCAGCAGCAAGGCTCGATGCGCAGCCTCGTCAGTGAAAAGGAAATCAAGGACGCGATTTTCTCTCCGCCGGAAACCACTCGCGCCTGGTTCCGTGGCCGAGTCGTGGCGCGATTCAATTACGCGATCAGCTCGATCCAGTGGGATGAGATTGAGTTCCGGCGCGGTGCCGCGCGGCGCCTGGTCGCCTTACCGGAACCCGCGGGCGATGAGCGTCTCCAGGCGCTGAATGATCTCGTTAATGCGGATACGGAGTTCGAGGATTTTTTCCGAGAGCTGGCGCTCGATTAGGCGGTTGCATCGAAT
>JALYIN010000398.1 GCA_030775765.1 Verrucomicrobiota bacterium | reverse complement strand
CGGTCGTGCCTACGCGATGTCAGGCGACATCGCCAAAGCGAAAGCTGCATACCAAGACTTCCTCACGCTCTGGAAAGACGCCGACCCCGACGTCCCCATCCTCATCGCGGCTAAGTCCGAATACGCGAAGCTAAAGTAACTCGGTGCACCTGGTAGAAATGCGAACAGTTACAATACCTCGCCAGATGGAGTTTGTTCTCTAAAAGTCGGCTTCTCTCCAGCGATTGATCGCTCACTGCTGGCGCGTTTGTCGGGACTGATCTAGAATTTCGATGGCAATTTCGCGATTGCTGGTCACTCGGGATTAACATAAATCCAAGCGTGTGATTGGATAGTCAGAACGCGGCCAAACAGCCTTATACTTCAAAATTGTGATGAGTCTTGAGGAGGACAAGCCGGAGGCGTGAGTGGTTTCAAACGAATCACAATAAGACGGACACTCCAAAGGAGAAACGAAATGTCCACGGCTCTGCCAACGATTCCGCCGGACAGCCCCAAACGCAATCTCACGCTGACGCAGCCTGAAAACCTCCCTCACATCGGTCTGGTCGGCGATACTTACACCATCACGGTGACCGGCGAGCAGACCGATGGCCGCTTCTGCGTCATTGATATGCACATTCCCCCGGGTGGCGGACCGCCGCCGCATCGACATGACTTCGAGGAAACTTTTGTCCTGCTCGAAGGTGAGATGGAAGCAACCTTCCGGGGCAGAAAGTCGACTGCGCGCGCCGGTGACACTCTGAACATTCCTGCAAACGCTCCGCATCAGTTTCACAACGTTTCCACTGGGCCGGTACGAATGCTCTGCATCTGTTCTCCCGCAGGACAAGAAAAATTCTTCGTAGAGGTCGGAGTGTCGGTCGCCACGCGTACGACTCCCCCGCCGAAGCTGAGCGAAAAGGAGCAGGCCGCATTCATAGAGAAAGTAAAAGCGCTCGCACCCAAGTACCGCACTGAACTACTTAGAGAGGCCTAGTCTGGCAACGCGTCCATCGCATCGAGAACCGTAGTCGGCAAGGCGTCTTCACACTGCGCAATCTGAAAAGCGGGTGGGAGGATCGAAATAATTCGAGGCCGGTCTGTCGGCGATGAGAAGGAACCAGTTGCATCAGTACTGACAAGTCGGCCAGTGTTTACGAACGACTTTGCGAGTCTTTTTGGACCAGTGCCGGAAAACCCCAAGTCAACAAAGTGTGCATGATCACGCTGTCTCACTCTGGGAGTTCACTCCAGGGCCCGCCAAACGCCGCAGGCGGGGTAGTGGTTACCGGCTGGCCAGCCGAAATTAGCAGTTCCGAGTAGCCGCACATCGCCCGATGCGCCGCAAGATATATCGACCGGCGACCCACGAGGATGGAGGTCGTCGCGACGAAAACCGCGGGATTTGCTCTATTTTCTATCGATTACTTCGTGATCAACGCGAGTTTGCCCAGGTAGTGATCATTGAGCGCGCGTTGAGCGTCGGCGCCTTTATCTAGAGTGAATGTTCGGGCGACTTTGACTTCGAACGGACCGGCGTCGATAAGGCGGTTGACCTTGTCTAAGGGTGGCGGGTTATATTCGCCGTCGTAGTTTTGGAGTTTAATGCCAGCACGTTCTTTGGGAACGGGTTGGACACCGTTGGGATAGGCGACGCGTCCACCCGTTCGTAGAGCGGCTAAAGCTTTTTCAGCTGCTTCACCACCCGTCGTTAGGAGCACGGCATCAAGGCCGTTGGGTGCGAACTGGCGCGCGGCAACGAGCACGTCTTCCTTATATCCATCCACAACCTTGTCCGCGCCAAGACCGCGCACAAAGGCAACACCATCATCACCCGAGGCCACGGCCAATACGCGCACGCCCATGCGTTTGGCGAATTGCACGGCCAAGTGACCAATGCCGCCGCTGGCACCAAAGATCAATAGGGACTCCCCATCTTTTAAGCCCAGCGTTGTATCAAGACCTGCAAGAGCCGTGACAGCATCAACGGCCATGGCAGCGGCTTGTGGCATCGTTAGTTTTCCCGGGATGAGCGCCAAACTGGTTTCTTTCACAACAGCATACTGCGCATAAAATCCGCCCTTCGGATTCAGAAAGGAAATTCCGTAAACGCGGTCCCCTTTTTTAAACCGCTTCACTTGGGGTCCCACGGCTTCAACAGTGCCGGCGCCATCGGATCCCAATACAAGTGGAAACACGGGCTTGATATTGAACTCTTTCGCAAACCCGCCTTCCCGTTCAAAGGGATCCCAAACGCCGATGCCAGCGGCTTCCACATGAACCAACACTTCATCGGCGCCAACGGCCGGGATGGGAAGCTCCTGAGTTTCTAACGTTTCAATTCCACCAAACCGATCAATCGCCACAGCCTTCATCGTCTTACTTAGTGTTTGAGTCATTGAAATCCTCCTTATCCAATAGCAGGACCGGTTCAACAGGTCCTCCTCGTTGGGTCTTTCACCCGGTGGGCACAAGACAACAACGGGTCAAGTCCATCAACTCATTTAACAATCCGACCCAACCGTTGAGCAACCCCAATCGTTCCGGTTCGTCGCGTTTCGAACGTCTGCGCGTTCGGAATTCTCGGAAACCACAAACATGCTTGCCGGCAGGAGCGTTTCGGCCTTTGCGGATAGGGAACGACAAGTCGGCTAGCGAACACCAATGCTACGGCTGCTCCTCACGAGGGCGTATCCGGCTCCAGGCCGATGTGATCGTTAACCGCATCGCGAAAACGCTGCTTGCAGCCCAAGTATCGCTCCGTCGTCTGAATTGAAACGTGGCCGAGCAGAAACTGAATCTGATCTAGTTCACCTCCTGCTTGGTGGCACAGTCGCGCACAGGTCCTTCTCAAATCATGCGGTGCCACCGATGGCAGACCGCAGCATTTCGCGTTTGCTTTCACGATTGCCCAGATCACCTTTGGAGTAAAGCCGTGGCCCCAAATTCTGTTTGCTTTGTTGATTGACCGTAGCAACGGACCAGCGGTGATGCCGGCACTGACAGTCCAGTTGTCGACCGCGTCCTTCACCCACTGCGGAACAGGGATCGTCCGGATGTGGCCACCTTTTCCCCTCAAGTCAGCGATGACCCAATGGCCCTCGCGAAGCTGGAGATCCTCTAACCGTAAGTTTGTAACCTCAGCTCTCCGAAGGCCGCAGCCGATGAGAAGCGAGAGCAAAGCACGGTTTCGTCGGCTGCGAAGGGTGTCAGCTGTTTCAGCGGCGAGTAACTTCTTGCCCTCCTCGGCCGTCAGCCAATTCCCGACACGCACTCCAAGCCGCCGGACGCCCTTCACACGCCGGATGCCTGCCGCAAGATCCGGGCTGAGTAGTCCGCAATCGGACGCTTCATACGCCGGCCGGCGTATCGCCGCCAATCTCAGGTTAATCGTCGACGGAGCGTACGCGTGCTGTTCGAGTGCGATTCGGTAGCGTGTGACCACGGTCCTATTGAAGGCTAGCCTGGGCTCCGAACAGTACCAGTCGATGAATTCACGAATGGCATGGTCGTACGAGCGCTTTGAACTCGTCGACGTTAGGC
>JALYIN010000397.1 GCA_030775765.1 Verrucomicrobiota bacterium | reverse complement strand
CGTTAAGCCTATGCCACGCGCCACTGGGACCAGCGCAACCGATGCGGAAGAACAGCTGCGGACCTTCATAGATAAGTTCGAGCCGAAGCATCAGGCGGTCATTCGCGCCGCCCGCAGGGCGCTGCGAAAGGTTTTTCCTACCGCGATGGAACTCGCTTACGACAACTACAATTTTTTTGTGATTGGGTTCGGACCGACGGAACGCCCCTCGGAGTGCATCGTTTCCATCGCTGCTGCCGCAAATGGGGTGGGCTTGTGCTTCATCCGCGGCGCCAGCCTGCCCGATCCAGCAAAGGTGCTCCTCGGCTCCGGCAAGCAGACGCGCTTTATTCGTTTGCCGACCGCAGACGTCCTTCAACGACCCGCGGTGCAGACGCTCCTCACAGTTGCGGCGGACCGGGTAAACACGCCGCTGCCAAGTGGTGGTCGCGGAAGACTTATCATTCGTTCGGTGTCAGCAAAGCAGCGGCCCCGCCGCAAACCGCGCGAGAACTAACCAGACGATGCCAGCGAAAGTTAGACGCTTGTGAGCGCCACGATGAACGGCGGTTGTTTGTGCGGAACGACTCGATATCGGTTAACCGGATCTCCAAAACAAACGAGCATCTGTCACTGCATTGATTGTCGCCGCGCGAGTGCGGCACCGTTCGTAGCGTGGGCTAGTTTCCACAGGGAGAATATTGCGCTGTTGTCTGGAAAGCTAATGCAAGTCAGGCACGCGGGCAGAATCAGGTCCTTTGCGCGTTGCTGTGGCACTCCGATTTTCTTTCAGGAGGGCGAGGATTCGGAATGGATCGATGTGACGATTTGTTCGATGGACGAGCCGGAGGTGCTTGCCCCCGATGTGGCAATCTGGACGGAAGATCGGCTGCCTTGGATCGCGTCCGCTGCTTCTCTTCCCGAGTTCCGCCGCGCGCGCGAAGAGTCCTGATTAGGCGCCGCAGAGTCGGGGCGCTGAGGCCCCTCCGTTTCATCAGTGGGTCACTCGACGGTGACGCTCTTGGCGAGATTGCGCGGCTTGTCGACGTCGCGGCCCAGCTCGACGGCGAGATGGTAGGCCAGGAGTTGCAAAGGGATCACAGTCAGGATGGGGCTGACGTAATCGGGGACGGTTGGGACGGTGACGATGTCGTCGGCGATCCTGGCCAGGTGATCGGCGCCTTTGCCTGACGTGATGGCAATCACGGGACCTTTGCGTGCGCGGACCTGTTCGATGTTGTTGAGGTTCTTGGAGAAGACAGCGTCGTCGGGGGCGATGAAGACGGAAGGGAGATCCGGCCTGACGAGGGCGATGATGCCGTGCTTCAGTTCGGCGCTCGGGTGGCCTTCAGCGAAAAGGTAGGTGATCTCTTTCAGTTTCAACGCGGCCTCGAGCGCGATGGGGTAATTGAACTGGCGGCCGAAGAAGAGCATCCCGGGCACCGACGCGTATTTCTTCGCGATCGCTTTCATTTGATCGCTGAGCTTTAGGACTTCCTCGATCTGTTCGGGCAACGCTTCGAGGGCTTCGATGATCCGCGTTCCTTCCGAAGTGGAGAGATGTCGCATCCGGCCGAGGAGCAGGCCGATCGTGGTCAGGATCGCTACCTGCGATGTGAACGATTTCGTGGCGGCGACGCCGATCTCCGGGCCGGCGTGCATGTAAACGCCGCCGTCGCTTTCGCGGGCAATGCTGCTGGCGACGTTATTGCAGATGCCGAGCGTGCGGTAGCCTTTCCGCCGGCTCTCGCGCATTGCGCCGAGCGTGTCCGCCGTCTCGCCGCTCTGGCTGATGGCGAAGACGAGCGTGTCGCGCGTCATCGGCGTATTGCGATGGCGGAACTCGCTGGCGAATTCCACTTCCGTTGGAATTTGCGCGAGCGCCTCGATCAGGTATTCGCCAATCATCCCGGCATGGAGCGCGGTGCCGCATCCGGTCAGGACCACGCGACCGACATCGCGCAACTGCGCCGGCGTCATATTCAATCCGCCCAGCTTGGCGGTGCATTCGTCCGCGCTGAGGCGGCCGCGCATCGCGTCACGGACAGACCCGGGCTGCTCAAAGATTTCCTTGAGCATGTAGTGCGGGTAATCGCCCTTCTTGATATCGGCGTCGGTGAACTCGACTTTGCTGAGTTGGTAATTGCCGCCCTCGCCAGCAACGGAGCTAATCTCGAATTTGTCGCGCTCAACGGCAACGACGTCGAAGTCGTTCAAGTAAACCGCGTCGCGGGTGTAGGCGACGATCGCGCTCACATCGCTCGCCAGAAAATTTTCATCCTTGCCGACGCCGAGCACGAGCGGACTCCCGCGCCGCGCGCCGACGATGAAGTCGGGAATGTCGCGGTGAACAAGCGCGATTCCGTAGGTGCCAATCACCTGGCGCAAGGCAGTGCGGACTGCTTCGACCAATCGTCCTTTTTTATTCGGCAGCTCCGCCTTGGTCTTCCCGTTCGGACCCGGATCGACTGCCATAGAGGCGTCGTAAAGTTTGCCGATCAGATGGGCGAGGACTTCGGTGTCGGTATCGGAAGAGAACTTCGTGTCGCCGTCGCGGATCAATTGATCTTTAAGCGCCTGGTAATTTTCGATGACGCCGTTATGCACGAGGGCGAGGCGACCGGTCGCATCGAAATGCGGATGGGCGTTTTGGTCGGTCGGCTTTCCGTGCGTGGCCCAGCGGGTGTGGCTGATGC
>JALYIN010000396.1 GCA_030775765.1 Verrucomicrobiota bacterium | reverse complement strand
CGATGAAGCATCGGACTATCTCGTCCAGGCCCGGATGGAGTTGCTCGATCCGGCGCGACGGCATCAGATCGATGAGGAGCTGGCGGCGAAAGCGGAACAGGAAGCGCTGGCGGAATTTTCCATGTATGTGGCGGTCTCCATTGCCGGCAAGGTTTTGACGGCCGAGGCCGAGGCAAACCTTTCGGAGTTCGGGCAGCGCAACGGCCTGACGGAAGAGCAGACCCGCGTCTGCATCGAAGAAGAATTGCAGCGGAGCAAGGCGAAGCGCGCCGCGCCTCGCGCGCCCGCTGCTCCGGAAGCGGATAAGGAATTCCTGCGCATCCTGGGATTTAGCAATCTGAACCTCGGAGACGCCACCCCGCTCGTGCGGCAGGTCTTTGTGACGATCGCGGAGAACCTCGGTATCCTCCTCGAGCGGGCGGAGCGACTATTGGAAGATTATCTCGACCGGGAGGAAAGCGGCCTGGCGAAATTACGGGCGGTCGCTCCCAGGTTCGTTATCAAACCGAAACCAGTCGAGGCGCCGCCGCCTCCCATCACCGAACGGGTCCAAGCGGTCGCGGGCAAGATTTTGCCGACCCAGTCACCGGCGGCATTCACCAATCCGAACGGTGCGCAGATGATGCTTATCCCCGGCGGTGAATTCGTCATGGGCAGCGATGGGCCGGATGCCGGAACGGACGAACAACCGCTAACTCCAGTCACGCTGAGTGAATTCTATCTGTCGCGCCATCCGGTCACGAACGTCGAGTACGAGCGATTCGATCCCAGCCATCTACCAAAGCGGATCAAAGGTGCGGGCGACGATCATCCCGTGGTGTATGTGACCAGTCTCGACGCGATCGGGTATTGCCAGTGGCTCAGCGCGCGCGATGGCAGGAACTACCGGCTGCCGACGGAAGCCGAATGGGAATTTGCCGCGCGCGGAATCGATTGCCGAAAGTACCCGTGGGGAAATCACGATCGGCGGGGAGGTTTTGCGAACTTCGCCGACGCACGGACTGCTTTTCCATGGCGCGACTCCCAGATCGACGACGGTTATGCAGAGACGTCGCCCGTGGGAGCCTTCCCACAAGGCGCAAGCTTCTTTGGCCTTGAAGACATGGCGGGCAACGTCTGGGAATGGTGCCTGGATTTCTACCAGCCCCTGGCGGGCGCGCCGAAGCGGAATCCGCGGGGTGCCGCCAAGGGCGACAAGCGGGTCTATCGCGGCGGCAGTTGGAAATCCCGGTTTACCAATTTACGCGCGACGGCGCGCGGCTCCAATGCCCTGAAGTTCTCCTGCAACGATGTCGGCTTTCGCGTGGCCTGGGCACGTGACGTGAGCGAGTCAGGATAACAAGGAGCGGCGGTTTAGAAAACGCCCTCTTCGGTAGCGGCCTTGCTGGTCGCCGTTATGCTCCCTAGATTTAAGGAGCAATGACGCACGACCACGATGATTCCGGGCATGGGCACGAGCCGCCGAGCAACGACGCGGCTTTCGCGATCGGGGTGATTCTGAATCTCGGATTTGTGGCGATTGAAGTTTTTTACGGGCTGGCGGCGCACTCGCTGGCGCTCATCTCGGACGCGGGACATAATCTGAGCGACGTCTTTTGTCTGCTGCTCGCCTGGGGCGCAATGCATCTGACGAAAACGGCGCCGACCAAACGGCGAACTTATGGCTGGCGGCGATCGTCGATCCTGGCGGCGCTGAGTAACGCGGTGATTCTGCTCGTGGTGGTTGGCGGAATTACGGTGGAAGCGATTCGCCGTCTGGGAAATCCTCCCGAGGTCGCGGGCGGAACGGTGATGGCGGTGGCGGCGATCGGGATTGTGATCAACACCCTCTCAGCGCTGCTCTTCATGTCGGGACGGAAACGCGATTTGAATTTGAAAGGCGCGTTTCTCCACATGGCGGGGGATGCGGCGGTATCGTTCGGCGTCGTCATCGCGGCGTTCGCGATCCGGTTGACGGGATGGCATTGGCTCGACCCGGCGGTGAGCCTGGCCATCGGGGCAGTGATCGTCTGGGGCACATGGGGGTTGCTGCGAGAATCGATCAACCTGTCGATGGACGCGGTGCCGGCCGAGATCGATCCGCACGCCGTCGAAGAGTACCTGGCGAATCTCCCGGGAGTGACGGCGGTGCACGATCTCCATATCTGGGCGATGAGCACCACCGAGGTGGCGCTCACGGTCCATCTCGTGATGGAGGAACCGCCGCGGAACGATTTGTTCCTGCATGACGTCTCCGACGTGCTCGGCGATCGTTTCGGGATCGGGCATGCGACGACGCAGATCGAGTGTGGGAATTGCGCGCGCGATTGCCGGCAAGCGCCGGTTCATGTGGTTTAGATCCTCCTGCTCCTGATCAAATTCGTGCCCGTAATCGATTGCTTGTGATCGTTCTGTCGATCACGAGCAGGAGCACGAGCACGATTACAAAGAGAAGCTGGCTGTTGCTTTCCCGATCATCTGTTTCATCTTTGCGCCTTTGTCATGAGGCGCTGGGCAATTCTCTCAATCTTGTTGCTGCTTGCGATTGACGGGCGGGCCCAACAGAAAGGTCCACCGGAACCGCCGGGCGACCAAACGCCTTCGCCTTCGATTGCTCCCCCGCCAACGGTGATCGTGGCGCCGCCCGCACGCCCGAATGGCCCGATTCAGAAGAGCTTGGTCCGCATTACCGCGACGGAAGTTGAGCCGGACTATCGCGCGCCGTGGAATTCAGGCGGTGTGCAGCGCGGCATCGGCGCGGGATTTGTGATCGACGGGAATCGGATCATGACGAACGCGCACGTGGTCAGCAACAGCCGCTACCTTACGGTGGAACGCGACGGCGACCCGAACAAATATCCGGCGACGGTCTTGTTCGTGGCGCACGATTGCGACCTGGCGCTGTTGAAAGTCGCCTCTGCGGATTTTTTCAAGAACATGGTGCCGCTGGCGTTCGGCGGGATTCCGGCTCTGGAAACGACCGTCTCGGCCTACGGTTATCCGCTGGGCGGCGAACGCATGTCGGTGACGACGGGCATCGTTTCGCGGATCGATTTTCAGCTCTACACCCATTCGTCGATCGACTCGCACCTCACTGTCCAGATCAGCGCCCAGATCAATCCGGGAAATAGCGGTGGGCCCGTTATGCAGGATGGGAAAGTCGTTGGCGTTGCGTTCCAGGGTTATAGCGGCGACGTGGCGCAGGGCGTCGCCTACATGATCCCGACGCCGGTGGTGCGGCGCTTTCTCAAGGACGTCGAGGACGGGCATTACGATCGTTATGTCGATCTCGGGATCACCTACGGCAAACTGCAGAATACGGCCCAGCGCCATTTCCTTGGCTTGAAAGATGACGGCCGCGGTGCACTCGTATGGACCGTGCTGGCGGCCGGCCCCGCGGCGAACAGCCTCCAGGCGGGCGACGTTCTGCTGGCGATCGACGATCACCCGATCGCGAGCGATGCGACCGTGGAGCTGGAGGGTTCGCGGGTCGACATGCCGGAAGTGGTCGAGCGGAAATTCAAGGGCGACAAAGTGAAGCTCGATATTTGGCGCGACAAGAAACCGCTTTCGGCAACGATCGAGCTGGGCTCAGTCTGGCCGTATCTCTATCTCGCGCACGGATACGACGTCAAACCGCGTTACGTCGTTTATGGCGGCCTCGTTTTCCAGCCGCTCACGCTCGATCTCATCGACGTCTATCAGCCGACCGATGTGCGCATCCGTCATTACTTCGATTATTTCGTGCTCGAGCAAATATATCTCGAGCATCCCGAGGTCATCATCCTGACGAACATTCTTCCAGACCCGACCAACAGTTATCAGACGTCGTATCGTGGGATCATCGTGGACGAAGTGAACGGGAAGAAGATCCGGAAGT
>JALYIN010000395.1 GCA_030775765.1 Verrucomicrobiota bacterium | reverse complement strand
CCGGCGAACAGACCCATGTGCACCACTTTTCCTTCAAGGAACTCGATCGGCTGCTGTGGTTTTATTTCGAGAAGGTCGAATACCTGCCGTTGAGTGGAACGGCGGCACGCCATCCGGGATGGAACCTGTCCTATGATTTGTTTGTGCGCGACATCGCGTGGGCAGCGTCGGAGCCGAAGCGGGACGTCGCGCGCTGGCAGGTAATCGGGAAGGAGTTGCTGTAGGGCGTTTCGGTGAAACGCCGTTTCCCGACGGCGTCTGACACAGACGCCCTACAAAGCGCTACAAAAGAAAGCGGCGGAAGAACTATTCCGTCCGCAGCGCTTCGATCGGATTCACCATACTGGCGCGGCGGGCGGGCAGATAACAGGCGATGAACGCGACTACGGCGAGCGTGACGAGCGCGCCGAGCAACGCGACGGCATCGAGCGAACCAACGTTGTAGAGCAAGCTGTTCAAGGCGCGGCTCGCGGCAAAGGCGCCGATCAAGCCAGCGCCAAGGCCAACGCCAATCAGCGAGATTCCCTTGCCCAGGACCAGCTTCAACACATCGGCCCGGCTCGCGCCCAGCGCGAAACGAATCCCCATCTCGCGGGTGCGTTGCGTGGTGCTCAACGCCATCACGCCATAGATGCCGACGCTCGCGAGCACCAGCGCGAGACCGGCGAAAGATCCGAGCAACGTCATGGTCAGGCGGCGCGCGGCGAGGCTCGCGCCGATATTTTTCTCCATGGTCGAGACCGAGGACACCGGCTGATCGGGATCGATCGCCTGCACTTCCTTTTTCACCGCGGCGGCGAGGTTGAGTGGATCGCCCGAGGCGACGCGAACCAGCAGGGTCACGTCTTCATTCGAGAACTGCGAGAAGGGCAGATACATCTGGGGAAGATTCTGTTTCTCGATATTGTCTTCGCCCGGCGCGTCGTTCCTCGTTCGCGGCACGATCCCGATGATGGTCAGCGGCGGTGGATCCTTTTTGAGGGTCTGGTTGTTATCGAGCTGCTTCCCGATCGGGTCCTGGTTCGGAAAATATTTGGCCGCCAAGCTTTCATCGATGATCACGGTGCCCGGTTTCTCGAACCCATCTTCCGGCCCGAAGGCGCGCCCGCGCAGGATCGGCATTCCCATGACGCGAAAATAATCGGGCGAAATGTAATTCATCTCCGCGGACGGCTCCTGGCCGTGCTGATAGGGCGGCGTGCCGGTGATGTGAAATGAGCTGTCCCACTCGCTATCGTCGAAAGGAACATTGACGCCGATGCCGGCGGCGGTGACCGACGGAAGCGCGGAGACTTTCGCGAGGAGGCGGTCATAGAACGCGTTGATCTTTTCGTCCTTATCATATCGCGCCCGCGGCAAGGCGATGCTCATGGTGAGGATGCCGCGCGGCTCGAAGCCGAGCGGCGCCTGTTGCGCGCGCCAGAAACTTTTCAGCATTAAGCCGCCGGCCGCGAGCAGGACCACCGCGAGGGCGACCTGCGTGACCACCAACCCCGCTCTCGCGCGCTGCTTGCTAAGGCCATCGCTGCTCCCGCGCGCGCTTTCGTGCAAGGCGAGCACGAGCGAGCTGCTTTTCGCGATTCGCCAGGCTGGCCAGATCCCCACGAGCACACCGGAAACAATTGCGACCGCGATGGTAAATCCAAGCGCCGCCAGGTCGATGCGCGTTTCCTGGAAACGCGGCACAGTCGCCGGGCTAAGCGCGAGGATTGCGTCGAGACTCCAAATCGCCAGCAGCACTCCGGCGAGCGCGCCGAACAAAGCGAGGACAGCGCTTTCGGTCAGCACCTGCCGCGTCAATCGCCAGCCGCTTGCGCCGAGCGCGCTCCGGACCGCGAGCTCTTTTCCGCGCGCCAGCATTCGGGCGAGTTGAAGGTTCGCTACGTTGGCGCAGGCGATGAGCAGGACGCACCCGACCGCGCCGAGCAGGAGGTACAAACTTTGCCGGTAAGTGCCGACGGAAGCTTCCAGGAGCAACTGCGTCGTGATCCGCCGGCCGGTGTTTGATTCCGGATATTTTTTCTCGAGCGCAACCGCGATCGCCTCGAGATCGGCGCGCGCTTGTTCCAGAGTCACACCCGGCTTCAACCGGCCAAGCGTGCCGAAGCCGGGATGATTGTCGCGCAGCAGGACACCCGGCTCGGTCCGGACGTCGCCGAGCGGCACGTAGATTTCGGCCCGGCGCGACAAGGGCACCCCCACTATAGACTGGAGGACACCGATTATTTCATACGACACTCCATCGACGAGAAGGCGTTGTCCGAGCACTTCGGGGGAAGCGCCGTAATGTTTCCGCCACATCTTGTCGCTGATCAGCGCCACCTTCGGACCATGCGGCACGTCGTCGGCCTCGCTGAAATCGCGGCCGAGCTGGGGCGGCACGCCGAGCACGGTGAGGAAGTCTGCACTGACCCTGCAGCCGCCGATTCGTTCGGGCGCAGTGCCGCCTTTGACGCTCGAGAGATTGTACGACTCGCGGCGGAAAAGAGCGAGGTCGGTGAAACTGTGTTGCGCCGCGCGCCAGTCGAGAAAATTCGGATAGCTGCAGGAACCGGAAGGGAAGGTCGGCGTGCTTTCCCGAATGTTGATGAGGCGTTCCGAATGCGGATAGGGCAGCGGCCGGAGCAGGACCGCGTTGACGACGCTGAAGATGGCGGTGTTCGCGCCGATCCCGAGAGCGAAGGCGAGGATCGCGAGGGCGGCGAATCCCGGCGATTTCCCGATCATGCGAAACGCGTAACGGATATCGGCGAGTACAGTTTGCATAAGATTTATTCAAGGGAGCGCACGCGCCCTCGCGTGCTGGTTTTGGCGCCCCCGCCGAAAAATCTTTTATCGCCGGCACGCGAGGGTGCGTGCGC
>JALYIN010000394.1 GCA_030775765.1 Verrucomicrobiota bacterium | reverse complement strand
TCTTTGTTTTTCTCGGGCGCGCCCGGGACACGCTCATCCCGGTAGTCGCCTTGCCGTTGTCGATCCTCCTCACGTTTCTCGTCATGTGGGCGCTGAATTATTCGATTAACAACCTCACCCTCATGGCGCTCACCCTCGCCATCGGGTTCCTGGTCGATGATGCCATCGTCTTTCTCGAGAACGTCGTCCGTCGCGCCGAGCACGGTGAATCGATTTATCGTGCGACCCTGAACAGCGCCGGCGAGATTTCGTTCACGATTCTGTCGATGACGTTGTCGCTGGCGGCTGTGTTCATCCCGCTCGCCTTTATGCCGGGATTGCTGGGCCGCATCTTCCGTGAGTTCGCCATTACGATCATCGTCGCGATCTTTGCCTCGGGATTGGTCTCCCTCACGCTCACGCCGCTCATGTGCGCGCGGCTCCTTCGCGAACACGAACCAGGACATCGCGGCAATTGGATGGAGCGGTTCACTAACAGCTTTTTCCAGCCCATCCTGCGTTTGTACAGCCGCACTCTCGATTGGTTTTTAGATCACGGCTGGATCGCGCTTCCGGTCCTCATCGCCTGCGGCATCGGCGTTTGGTTCTTCTTCACCTCGCTGCCGTTCACCCTTCTCCCGACCGGCGACGGCGGTGTGATTCGCGGCGCCCTGCTTATGCAGGAAGGGTCGTCGCCTCAACAACAGCGGGAGATGCAGGACAAGCTCGATCCCATTCTCCAAGCGAACCCGGCGGTCGACAAATATTTCACGGTGGCCGGAAGCGGGCGCGCCGGATCATCCGGCATTTTCACGGTCCTCTTTCTCAAGGACGCAAAGGATCGCAAGCCCATTGATGACGTGGCCATGGAGTTGCGCAGATCCTTCTCCCAGCTTCCAGGAGTCTTTCCGACCCTGAACCCGCAGCCCGTCCTCCAAATCAACATCGGCGCCACCGGCAGCCAGTTCGGGCGCTACAGTTACTCGATCAGTGGAATCAACCCGGACGAAGTTTATGCCGCAGCCGATGCCCTCGGCGACAAACTCAAGAGCTACGACGGCTTCGCCGCGCCGCCGCGTTCCAACCTGTTTCGCAACCAGCCGAACCTCGACATCGAGATCGATCGCGACCGGGCCAGCTCCTACGGCGTCTCGGTCGCGAAAGTCCAGAGCCTGCTGCGCGCGGCCTATTCGCAGAACTACGTTTACCTGATCAAGCAACCCGACGACCAATACCAGGTCATCCTCGAAGTGGACGACGCGGATCGCTCGCGGCCCGAGAACTTGCGCGAGCTTTATGTGCGGCCGGACGGCAAGGACACGCTCATTCCGATCCGCACCCTCACCAAGTTTTCCACGAAGCTCGGGCTGCAAGCAGTCAACCACTTGAACCAGTTTACGACCGTGACTTTTGGTTTCGACACCAAGCCGAACGCTGCCCTCGGGGACGTTACCGACTTCATTGAAAAGACGGCTGCCCAGGTCTTGCCCCCCACCGTCAAAGGCGAAATGCAGGGCGAAGGTCTCGTCCTGCAACAACTCTTCCGGGCGCTTCCGTTCCTGATCCTCGCGGCCATCTTTGTCATGTATGTGATTCTCGGCATTCTCTACGAGAGCTACGTGCATCCCATCACTGTGCTCTCGACTTTGTTTCCCGCCGTCGTCGGCGGATTGCTGACACTCTGGCTCTTCAACTCGACGCTCTCGCTTTACTCGGTCATCGGCTTGTTTCTTCTTATGGGCATCGTGAAGAAGAACGGCATCATGATCGTAGACTTCGCCTTGCATCGCCTCGATGAAGGCTACGATCTGCGCACCGCCATTCACGAAGCAAGCGTCGAACGTTTCCGCCCGATTATAATGACGACGCTGGCCGCCTTGATGGGGGCGGTGCCACTTGCGCTCGGCTACGGCTCCGATGGTTCGTCGCGACGGCCGCTAGGGTTGGTCATCGTGGGTGGATTGATTATCTCGCAGCTCATCACGCTTTACATCACGCCAGTCATCTACCTGGCCCTGGAATGGTTCCAGGAAAACGTCCTGGATCGCGTTCCCTTCCTCCGCAGCGGCCATATGCATCACGAAGGGGACGCGGAAAAGCACGCCCCGGGTAAAGCGCCCGCTCCCGCCGGGGCGGCGTGAGTCCCGGATCTGTCTATCGCACCTTCGAAACTCGAATGGCGCCGCCGCCGGCGATATACATGCGGTAACCGAAGCCAGCCTTGACGATGATGACAGGCGGTGAATCGATCTTCGGAAAGTAAGCGTTGTCGAATTGCGATTGCGCCCAGCGCTGGCCGTTTTCGAGGGTAAAAACAGTGCGGCCGGTGTAACCCGTAAACGGCCCGACGATCCGGCTCTGGATAACCTCGGGGGCCGAGACCTTGTTTTCCTTGACTGCTTTGTCGACCGCCGTCGTCGCGACCTTTTCGTTGCTGACGGCAACATAGTTCTTGATGAACTCGTCGAGCTTGGCGCGCTCGGCCGGCTCGAGCTTCGACAAGCCGGCGGCCTCGTATTGTTCCGGGGTCATGGCTTTCTGCACGCCCGGGAAGGCCGGGTTATCCGGCTCGGCGGCCGGCAACGACACGAGCGAGAGGAATAGGGGACAAAGGAACGAAACGATTCTTTTCATAACGAGAAGGCGTCTACTCGACTCATTACGAGCGGCAATGTCAAAGGCAAAACGGCGCCGCTGCAGCCGGAAATATTCAGAGATCCCTTCTCCCGCTTGCGGCCGGCGACGAGGTAAAGATGCCCGATTCCTTTGCGTCGGAGAGTGCCAGCCCATTGGCGGTCAGGAGCACAGCCGACGCGGGATCATCGGTCCAATTGTCGTTCGCCACCAGCGTTGTCCCATTGGCGTCGCGCAATTCCAGGGTCGGATCGGCCAGCACAGGACTGAGACCGAACTGAGCCAGGGACGGCCCGATGCCGCGGAGGGCAATGCGGGCGTTGGCCTGCGCGCCTCCCAGGATAAAGCCGCCAATCATGACGTTGTTCCCATTCCGGACAAAGCCGCGCGTGCTGATATTCGCGAGCTGTGAATCGGGCCCCAGGTTGTTGTCGTAGACTTCGATGATACCCACTCCCGTGGTGTCGTTCTTGCCCGTCAGGACAGCCGTATAATTCGCAGGGAGGAGCGAAGCGACGATAACTGATTCGCGCTCGTCGGTCGGCTGGAAGAGGGTGCCTTCGATCTGGCTGCGCTGGTCGTCCTTCCAATTGTCATTGCGCAGGATCACGGAACCGTTAGGGGCCCGCAGGTCGAGAATCGGATCGAGCAGAGGGTCGGTAATACCGAACGCGGCCAGAGATGGACCCATGCCGCGCAGCACGACGGCCTTGGAGACGTTACCGGTGATAATGAAGCCGGCGATCATAGCGTTGTCGCCGGTCTCCACGCGTAGCCGCGTCGAGATGTTCAACGCCCGAACGAGTGTCGCGGTTGGGGTAGCGGTCGGCGTAGCGGTTGGGGTAGCGGTCGGTGTCGCGGTGGCAGTAGCGGTAGGTGTCGCGGTCGCAGTAGCGGTGGGTGTGGCCGTAGCCGTTGCGGTCGGCGTCGGTGAGGGGGCGGCATTGACTACCTGGCCGCCAGAAAGCGTGCCGCTACTCGTGTTAAAATTCGCGTCGCCACTGTAGTCAGCCGTGATGGTATGCTGCCGACCGTTAATGACGAGGTTGAAAATGTGGCGACGCCGCTGCCGTTAATCGCCTGGGCAGATCCCAGGTTTCCGCCGTTATCCTTGAATTGGACTGTGCCGGTGCGCCCGCCTACTCCGGACGTAACCGTAGCGGTGAAGGTAACACTCTCGCCAGATTGCGACGGTCTTTCGCGAGACGATCCGCTCTGCCCATGAAGCGGCCTAGGCCACCGCTTCCTGCTTCTTCGCCGTCGACGGAGTGAGGGCGTCTTCGATGACCCGGAAGAATTCCGCGATGTCGATTGGCTTCGTTAGGTAGGCGCGCGCGCCGGCGGAAAGAAGTCGTTTGATCTGCGGCGAGGTGGCGTCGGCGCTGATGATGACGACTGGAATCCCGCGTGTGAGCTGGTCCGCTTTCAATTGTGCCAGCACCTGCCAGCCCGGCATGTCGGGCAAGTGCAGGTCGAGCAAGATTAGATCCGGCGCATGTTGCCGGGCCAGCTCCAGACCGACGCGGCCTTGCATCGCCGTCATCAACTCGAGCGCCGGGCGTTCCGCCAGCATTTGGTCGACGAGGGTCACGTTCGAGAAATTGTCTTCTATATAGAGAATGCGGCGGGATTCTTCGGCGAGCTGGAGTTCGCACGTCGATGGGGCGCGGGTGACCGAGAGCGTTTGGAGCGGAGATTGCACGTGCGGAAGGTCCACCCAAAAAGTGCTGCCGGTTCCCAGGGTGCTGTTAACGCCGATCGATCCATTCATCGCCTGGACGAGACGCTGGCAGAGAGCAAGGCCGAGGCCCGTTCCTTCGATGGCCGATTGTTCGGCGCCGAGACGATCGAAAGGCTTAAAGAGCCGTGCCAATTTGTCCGTGGGAATCCCTGCGCCGGTATCGCGCACGGAGATTCGCGTCAGGTCCTTGCCCGAATCGGCAAACGAAACCGTCACGCAGCCTTTAACAGCGGTGTATTTTACCGCGTTCGAAAGCAGATTGATCAACACCTGTTTTAGCCGCTGGCGATCCGCGAGGACGTAGGTGGCGGTATCGAGGGAACAATTGGTCTCGAGCGCAATGGTGCGCTCCGCGGCCAGCGGACGCATGAGATCGAGCGCTTCGCCGATCGCCTCCTCCAGGCAGACCGGTTCCACGGAGAGCTGCAAAGTTCCCGCCTCGATCCGGCTGATGTCGAGCACTTCGTTGATCAGGTTCAAAAGGTGGCGCCCGGCGCTGAGGATGTAGCGAATACGCGGCCGCTGCGTTTCCGTGGGCGATTGGCGATCGAGCAATTGGCCGAAGCCGAGAATGGAATTGAGCGGCGTCCGCAATTCGTGGCTCATACGCGAGAGAAAATCGCTCTTGGCGTGGTTCGCTCGGTCGGCTTCTTCCTTCGCTTCACGCAACGCTTTTTCGATTCGGGCCCGGTCGGTGACATCGTGCGCGACGCAAAATCTGATCCGGTCCTTCGCCGACCAGGTGGCCGACCAGAGGACATCGACCAGCGTCCCGTCCTTGCGAACGTAACGATTGACGAAGTCGGTGACCCTGCCGGTCTCCAGAATATTTTTTGCCGCGGCTTCGCTCATCGGCCGATCGTCTTCAAACACAAAATCGATGTACCGCCGCCCGATGAGCTCGCCCGGTTTGTAGCCCCACAGTTCCTCGCAGGCGGCGTTGACGCTGAGGAAGCAGCCTTGCTCGTCGATGGTGCAGATGACGTCCTGCGAATTGTCCATGATCAGCTGGTTCGCGTCGAGGGCGGCTTGCAGCTCGCGCCGGCTTTTGTCGAGGGCGGCCTCGCTGGCTTTGCGCTCGGAAATGTCTTCCACCATCAGGAGAAAATGTTGCGGCTCGCCCTGCTCGTTGCGGATGATGCTCGCGGTGCGGCTCACCCAGAGGATATCGCCGTTCTTATGGACGTAACGCTTGTCGCCGGTGAAGCGGGCCGTGCCCTGCACCAGGCTCTGGGCAAGTTGCCGGCCGGTCTCGATGTCGTCGACGAAAGTGATGTCCTCGGCGGTGCGCTGCCGGAGTTCTTCGTTAGAATAGCCCACCATCTTGCAGAACGAGGCGTTTACCCGCAGGAAGCGTTCGTCCAGGGCGAGGAGGGCCATGCCGATCGGCGCGCCCTCGAAGAGCTCGCGAAAGATCGCATCGCCCGGCGCTAACTCTACTGGATCGCTAAGGTCGGGCGTCGTTAGTGCGGCGGCGAGCGGAGATTGGTGCATGCGGAATGGAGAAGCGAGATTTCGCCGGGTGTGGATGGGTAAACGTGTTCCTCCGCATCTTGTTTAGCAGGCTCCGTTCCAGCCCCGCCTCGCGGGCGTCCTCATCGTCCGCCCCTCCTCGTGCTTGTGATCGGTATTCCGCAGCGCGAAAGGCGCTCTCTCATCCGAGCCTGGGGCAACGCCCCCGGATTAATTCCCCCGTTTCCAAACAGAGTCTTGGAACGAGGACGCAGGGCCATGCGCCGCCGGCTTGCGCTCGCTCCCAACTATCGCTTTAGTGAACCCGCGTTCGCTTTGAGGCCCCGAAGCGATCTCACTATCGCAGCTTCACACTTATGCATTATCTCCAATCCTCTTCCGCTCCGGGGTTCCTTCGAACCGCCACCATCACTTGCGCGTTCACCCTCGTGCTCGGCGCCGCGCTCATAACCCCTTGTCGCGCGGCCACACCTTCGCCATCGTCCTCCCCAAGTCCGACGAAAAAACCAGCCGACATGACCGCCAACCCGTTTCTGACCGAGAGCACGCTCCCCTACAACCTGCCGCCGTTCGATAAGATCAAGGACGAGCATTTCCAGCCCGCGCTCGAGCAGGGGATCGCCGAGGAGGAAAAGGAAGCCGACACGATCGCGAAGCAGACCGAGAAGCCGACCTTCGAGAACACGGTGGTCGCGCTGGAAAAATCTGGCCAGTTGCTCGCGCGGGCGCGTCGGGTCTTCTCAAACTTTGGTGCCTGCAACACCAACCCCGCCATCCAGAAACTCGAGAAAGAATTGGCGCCCAGGTTTTCCGCGCACAACGATGCGATCCATCTCAACGGCGCGCTCTTCGCCCGCATCCAGGCGCTCTATGACGCGCGCGCGTCGAGCAATCTCGACGCGGAATCGAAGTGGCTTCTCGAGCGTTACTACAAGGATTTCGTCCGGGCCGGCGCGAAACTCTCGGAGCCTGACAAGACGAAACTGAAAGCGATCAATGCCGAGCTGGCGAAGCTGCAAACGGATTTCGAGCAGAATGTCCTGAAGGAAAAGAACGCGTCCTCCATCGTCGTCGACAAAAAGGAAGACCTCGCCGGAATGTCCGATAACGAGATCGCCGCCGCAGCCAAGGCTGCGAAGGACGACGGGAAGGAAGGCAAGTTCGTTATCCGGTTGCTGAACACGACGGGTCAGCCACCGCTCACCTCACTCCAGAATCGGGCGTTGCGCGAGAAGATCATGCAGGTTTCGCTGGCGCGGAATAGTCACGGGGGCGAATTCGACAACAAGGAAGTCGTCAGCCGCACGGCGAAGTTGCGCGCGGAACGCGCCACGCTCCTCGGCTACGCGAACCACGCCGCCTATCAGCTCGAAGATCAAACGGCGAAAGATGTGCCGACGGTGAACAAACTCCTGGCCGATCTCGCTCCGGCCGCGGTGGCGAACGCGAAGAAAGAAGGCGCCGACATGCAGGCGATCATCGATCAGGAAAAAGGTGGTTTCCAACTCGCCGCCTGCGATTGGGATTTCTATTCCGAGAAGGTGCGCAAGGCGCGCTATTCGTTTGATGAATCGCAGCTCAAGCCGTACTACGAGCTGGACCATGTCCTGGTGGACGGCGTCTTCTTCGCGGCGACGAAACTCTACGGCATCACGTTCAAGGAACGGAAAGATCTGCCGACTTATCTGCCCGAGGTCCGGATCTGGGAAGTGACCGACAAAGACGGCAAGCCACTCGCCCTTTTCATCGGCGACTATTACGCGCGTCCGTCGAAACGCGGCGGCGCCTGGATGAATCAATACGTCGGTCAGAGCGGACTCATGGGAACGAAGCCGGTGGTGGCGAATCATCTCAACATTCCCAAGCCGCCCGCGGGCGAGCCGACGCTGCTGACCTTTGACGAAGTGCGCACCGCGTTTCACGAGTTCGGCCATGCGCTGCACGGAATGTTTTCGAACGTGAAATATCCGCGTTTCAGTGGGACCAGCGTGCCGCGCGATTTCGTGGAGTATCCGTCGCAGGTGAACGAGATGTGGGCGACTTGGCCGGAAATCCTGAAGAACTACGCCAAGCATTATAAGACCGGCGAACCAATGCCGCAGGAGTTGCTCGACAAGGTCCTGGCCGCGGAACGATTCAACCAGGGGTTCAAGACGACGGAATACCTCGCGGCCTCGTTGCTCGACCAGACCTGGCATCAACTGTCACCGGATCAGGTTCCCACGGACACGCTCGCGTTCGAAGCAGACGCGCTAAAGAAGGCGGGAGTGGATTATCCGCCGGTCCCGCCGCGGTATCGCTCGACCTACTTTTCGCACGCTTTCGCGGGCGGCTATTCGGCGGGCTACTATTCGTATCTGTGGAGTGAAGTGCTCGATGCCGACAGCGTGGAATGGATGAAGCAGCACGGCGGCTTGAACCGCGAGAACGGGGACCACTTCCGGGAAACACTTCTCTCGCGCGGCGGCAGCGACGACGCGATGACGTTGTTCAAGAACTTCACGGGCGGCGATCCCGATGTGGCCCCGCTGCTGAAGCGCCGCGGCCTGACGAAGACCCCCCCGGCCGAATCGCCCGCGCCGAAGTAAATTCCTGGAGACGGCTCGCCCCCGAGCCGTGATGATTTTGGGTGTTGTGCGCTTGCCTCCACCGCCGTGATGGTTCGCGAGCAGCCTTATCAGCTTCTCCGACACGAGGGCGTGCCGACTCCATTCACAAAGCGGGCGATCTCCGCGATCGATTCCTTCGCTTCCGGGACGAAAGGCGCGCCGAATTGCCAGCCGTGCGGCACTTCGTCCACAATCCGCAGCTCACTCGGCACGCCGGCCGCCAGCGCTTTCCGGTGAACCTGGCGCGCATCATCCAGGAGCACTTCGCTTTCGCCCACCTCGAGATACAAGGGCGGCAGTCCGGCAAAATTTCCGAGCAGGGGCGAGGCGAGAGGAGCCTGCGGAGATTGTGCGCCGAGATAAACGTCGGCATACGCGCCGATGTCTTCGCCACGAAACATCCCGTCACGATCTGAATTCGCGATGATCGATTCGCCGCTTCCCGTCATGTCGGTCCACGGTGAGAGACACGCGATGCAGCTCGGTAATTCGTGGCCGGCGTCGCGCAACGCCATGACCAGCGCGAGCGCGAGCCCGCCTCCCGCGGAATCGCCCGCGATCGACAGTTGGCGCGGATCTAGGCCCGTCGAGATAAGCCAGCGATAACCAGCGATCGCATCTTCTACCGCCGCTGGAAAACGATGCTCGGGCGCCAGCCTGTAATCGAGTGAGAAGACGCGTCGCTTCAGTCGGCGCGCCAGCGGCACCGTGATCGGGCGATTCGTTTTCGCCGAACCGGAAATGTAGCCGCCGCCGTGGAGGTAATAGAGAACCGCACCGTTCCGGGTAGCGCCCTCGGGAAAAATCCATTCGCCTTTGACAGGCTGGCTCGTCGGCTGAATTTCGGCGCCGCGAGAATAATATCGGACGTGCCACTTTGGAGGTTTGAAGACGCGCCGCGAAAACTCTACCAGGGCCCGTTCGCCCTTTGGCTTTTCCTTCGTGCGAAACCGGACCCACCAGCAACCCATCCGGCTTTGCCAGCTCATACGCTCAAGCGGGACTCGCTGATCCAGCCGGTGCCAGGAGATCGGTGTCGTGAAACGCGAATTTTTTCCTAAACTCGCGCCGCAGCAGAAGCAGGTTGACGCCTGCCTGGAGCAGGATCGAGACGACGGAGAGATACCAGAGCTGCTTGAGATGAAATCCAGGGAGCCGTGACAGGATGACCGCCGGAAGAGCAAAGAAAAGCAAACGCGTCGCGGAGCTGATCAACGGCGGCCAGGTATTCCCGATGCCCTGGAACACACTCGAGGACGTAAACACAATTCCCATCGCCACGAAATTCAGGGAAATGATCTGCAGATACTCGCTGCCAAAACTGATCACGCTTGGGTCTGTCGAAAACCCCCGGATGAATGCGCCCGCGGCGAATTGAGAGAGGAGCGTCAGCAACACCATGATCCCGGTCGTGATCCCGAGCGCGGAATAAAATGTCTGACGAACCCGGTCGGCTCGGCGGCCGCCGAAGTTTTGACCGACGACCGGCGCGACGGCAAAAGCCACCGACATGACCGGGAGAAACATGGCCTGCATAACGCGCGCGCCCACGCCGAACCCGGCCTGGGCCGCCGCACCGAACCCGCGGATGATGGCGTAGACGACCACAATATAAACCGCCATCAATGCGAACTCCGCGCCGGCCGGCAGACCGATGCGCAACATCGACCACCAGATTTTTAGTTGCGGGCGCCACTGCGAAACCCGGAACCGCAGGTAGTGATAGCTCTTTTCGAAATAAATTATCGTCAGGACGTTCGCGATCAGGATCGACAGAAACGTCGCCAGCGCTGCTCCGGCCACGCCCATTTTTGGAAAGGGGCCCACGCCAAAGATGAATAACGGCGCGAAAATCATGTTTAGGATCACACTCAGCACCTGCAAGCCCACCGCCGGCTTGATGATTCCCGTGGCGCGCAGGGCGGAACCTAACGACACCAGCGGAAATTGAAGCATTAACGCCGGGATGAACCATCCCAAATAGCTCACGGCCATCGCGGCGGTCGGGGCATCGGCGCTGAGCGACTGGCTGTATTGCTGGCGAAGAGGAAAAGAGAAGACGGCGAAGAGCAAGCCGACCACCAGGGAAAGAACCACCGATTGGTTGAAGGCCTTTTCCGCACTCGGCTGATCTTTCCGGCCGGCAGCATGCGAGATGACGGTGGTGGTTCCCACGCCGAGCATCTGGGTCAGCGCCAGCACGACCATCATCAGGTTGCCGGCGAGACCCACGGCCGCGATCGCTTCTTTTCCCAACCGCCCCACCCAGTAAAGGTCCGCGAGAAGGTACAAGGTCTGGACCACCATGCTGACCGCCATGAACGAAGCCATGTGCAGCAGGTGGCGCGTCACCGATCCCTGAGTCATGTCTTTCATGCCGCTCATTATGGGAAGGGGATCGGCTAGGAGTTGCGAGGCTTGGTCAGGGTGGCGACGAGGATGAAGAAACCGACCGCGAGCGGTAAGCAGGCGGCGATGCGGAGGACATCAGGACCATGACTCAACCACCAATCCTTGAGCAGTTGAGCGCGCTCCGGATTGATCAGGGCCGTCGCCACCCCGGCAAGGAAGATGATGACGGCAATCACCCGAATCGTTTTGGGCGTCCGCGTGGCCTTCGCAGCGACCAATAATAACCCTCCCAGGACCATTCGCATAACGGCGGTGACGTAAATGCCCGTGGAGGTGAAAGAGTGTTTCATGAGGTCCATCAGCCCTTCTGGCCAGAGGACTCCGGTAAGTCCCACCAAAATCATCAGGGCCGCAACGCCTAGCGCGATAGCCTTCATGCCTGGGAGCCTATCAGTTCGCAGAATTTCTTTAAATCAATGTTTCCGCCGGAAACGATCGCCACGATCGGACCATTGCCGGTTTTGCCGGTTAGCGCCGCTGCCAGGGGCAAAGCGCCCGCGCCTTCCGCGATGACCCTCGCTTTCTCGGCCATCATCCGCATCGCTGCCTTTGTTTGTTCCAGGGTCACGACAATGTAACCGTCGACTAACGGCTGCATCCGTTCCCACATGCGCGGAAACATGCTCTGGCCGCCGGCGCCATCCACGAATGAGGCCTGCCAGTTCTTGAATACTTGCGGCGAACTTTTCTCGAAAGAGAGGGCCGCGGGAGCCGCCGTCTCCGGTTCCGCACCCCAAATTTTTGTATCCGGCTTCAAAGCTTTGATCGCGCTCCCCACCCCGGTAATCAAGCCGCCGCCGCCGATGGCCGCAATAACCGCCGCGGTCTCCGGCTCGTCCTCGAGAATCTCCAGACCCATGGTGGCGTGACCGGCGATAAAATTGTCGTCATCGAATGGATGAACAAAAGTCCCTTCCGCTCCCGGATACGAGCGCGCTTCGAGTGCCTGCCACGCCACTTCGTACGGAACGAGAATCAGCTTCGCACCGAGCGCGCGCATCCGCTCGATCTTCGCGGCGGGCGCGGTTTCGATGGCGACGACGGTGCTTGGAACTCCAGCACGCCGCGCCGCGTAGGCGACGCCCTGGCCGGCGTTGCCCGCGCTGATCGTCCAGACGCCGCGTTTGCGTTCGGATTCGGAAAGCATTGCGACGGCGTTTGCGGCGCCGCGCAGCTTGTAAGCGTTAATCGGCTGGAGATTCTCCAGCTTCAGCCGGATATCCGGAAATCCCCGACCGAGTCCGAGCCGGAGGAGCGGTGTGCGAACGATCGTGCCGGCGATTCTTTTTCGTGCTTCGCGAATCTCGTCCAGTTCTATTCGGCGAACCGCAGCGACCGTGGCAGGCATGGCGTGAGTTTACGCAGGGAGGTCCCCCGGCTTCAAGGAGCGGCGATTGCTAATCGCCGTCTTATTCGTCTCTCTTCGACGCGTCGTAAACTAATCTGGCTGCCGCGACATCCTCGACTGCCATCCCGAGCGACTTGAAGACCGTCGTCGCGCCGGGCTCGGCACGCTTCGTTCCGTTAAGGATTTCGCCCAGCTCCGCGAAAGGCGTCGCGCCGGAAAGAATGACGTCGCCCGACTCGTTGCGCGCGCCTTCGTAGGAATCGACGATTACAACATTTAGCATCGCGGCATCGTCTAATTCCCGCCAGTCAGGGCGCGACGCGCCAATGGCGTTGACGTGCGCGCCAGGCTTCAGCCACTCGCCTTTCAGGATCGGCTCGCGCGCGCTTGTGGCGGTGACGACAACATCAGCATCACGCACAGCTGCCTCCAGCTCCATTGCCTTGATGCTGTGTTGGGCCGCGAAGCGCTCTGCTCTTTCGCGATGATGATTCCAAACCCGGATTTCTTTGAAACGGCGGACGTGCGGCAGCAACTCGAGATGAGCCTGAGCCTGCACTCCGGCCCCGAGCAACGTTAGCACCTTCGAGTCCACCGCGGCCAGCGCATCGGTTGCTACCGCGGAGACGGCCGCGGTTCGCATCTCGGTTATGTAGCGGCCATCCATGAGCGCCAAGGGCTCCCCGGTCTTCGGATCGAACAGCGCGATGACCGCCATGTGCGTTGGCAGTTCCGTCCCCGCGTTGTGCGGATAGAACGTCACTATCTTTATTCCCATCGAATGGCCAGACGCCGGCATGACGCCGAAAAAGCCGCCATGCTGCGCGAGAACTCCACGCAGTGGCTGTTTCCATTTTCCCGCCGAGAACTCTCCCAACACCCGGCGCATTGCCTCGATCAACTCGGGCAGGGCGAGCAGGCGCCGAACTTTTTCTTCCTCGAAGTATTCCATCGGCTTGTTTGCCAGCTTGATCGCCCCGCTCCCACATGTCTCGTTCCCAAGTTGTACTTGGGAACGCAAGAAGGTTGGATGGAAAGGAAACCGGACGGTCAGGCAGCTCGCGTCTGTAATTCGCCTGCCAGTTTCCGCATCACTTCCATGCCTGCCGGGCTGCAATAGTCGCTCGCTTTCTCCGGAGGAAATTCGTCGCGGAGCGAGATGCATCGTTGCCGGATCTTTTCCAGCTCCGGGTCATCGATCCGGATCGAGGTGAACCCATCCCAATCCCACTGTTTGCCGCTGCCGCTGACGAAACCTTCGATGGTGTTCGCGACTTCTTCGCGTGTCCTTTTCATAGGTCGAAGAAAAATATCCCGCGGTCAGCGCTCCGGCAAGGCCAAAGACTTTCGATACGCATGCTGGGTCTTGAGGCGGGTGTATCCCACCCTTTCGTAAAAGGGATGCGATTCCGTTCGAGCGGCGTTGCTGCGAACGGAGATCTGATCGAGTGCGCGGCCGCGCGCCCATTCCTCAACCGCCTCGACCAGACGCCGGCCCACGCCGCTTGTCCTCTGGCCTTCCTCCACCACCAGGCCGCAAATCTCTCCGACGCGATCCACCACGAGGAGCTCGCGCTCCGCGCCGTGGATCCAACCGACGACCTTTCCGCTCATCTCCGCCACGAAAACGACGTGCTCTTCGCGTCCGTCCAATTTTCCGAGCCGGCGTTGCATGGTCCCGCGATCGACGGGGTAGCCGAGAATCCCGCTAAGTTCGGCCACACTGGCCGCATCCGTCGATTTCGCTTTGCGAACGACCACTTCATTCAGCCCCATGCGCTCATGTTTAGATCAAATACCACGGCAGAAGCAACTTTGCGCTTCGTCCCTGCTGATTTGTGCCTTACCGTGCCGCCCCAATGTTGCCATGAACGGTCAACCGCCTGCGCGCTCACGAACATTACCCTGCCCAAGCCGCCGCTGCGGTTGATTGGTGCGGTGGTGCTGGCCCTCGCTGTCCTAATCCTCGTTTGGACTTCGTTTTATACGGTGCCTGCGGAGTCCGAAGCGGTCGTGCTCCGTTTCGGAAAATTCCTCAAGATCGCCGAGCCCGGTCTTCAGTTTAAGATCCCGCTTGGCGTGGACGAATACACGCTGGTGAAGACGCGCCGGCAGTTGAAGCTTGAGTTCGGCTTTTACACTCCGGACTACACAAATCCGGATCAGCCCGGCAACAATCAGCTCGAGGAAAAATCGATGGTGACCGGCGATCTCAATGCCGCCCTCGTGGAATGGGTCGTTCAATATCGGATCTCCGATCCAAAGGAATATCTTTTCGATGTTCGCAATCCCGGCCAGACCTTGCGCGATTTGTCCGAGGCTGCGATGCGGGAAGTGATCGGCGACCGCACCGTGGATGAGGTCATCACCATCGGCCGTCAGGACATCGAAATTTCCGCGCTGGCGCGCATGCAGGAATTAGCGGCGCGTTACAAACTCGGCGTGCGCGTGGACCAGGTGCAGTTGAAGAACGTGAATCCGCCGCGGGAAGTGCAGGCCTCCTTTAATGAGGTGAACAAGGCGCAGCAGGACCGTGAAAACGCGATCAACATCGCCAATGGCGATTACAATGAAGCGGTTCCGCGCGCGCGCGGCCAGGCCGACCAGACGATTCGTGGCGCGGAAGGGTATCGCTTCAAGCGAGTGAATGAAGCGGAAGGCGACATCGCTTCGTTCAACGCCATGCTGGGCCAATACATCAAGGCGCCCGAGATCACCCGCACCCGGCTTTACCTCGAGACCATGCAGGATGTCCTGCCCGCGATGGGCCCGAAGATCATCATCGATGATTCGATGAAGCAGCTCCTGCCGATCCTGCCGCTCTCACTAAAACCGGAGGCGAAATGACGAAGCGCGGTTGTCTTATCGGCCTGTCGATTCTCCTGGTCCTGGTTTTGTTCCGGGCGGTGCTCGGCTGTTTCTACACCGTGCACCAGACACAGCAGGTCATCATCACGCAATTTGGCAAGCCGGTGGGCGAACCGACTACCGACCCGGGCCTGCATCTCAAGCTGCCGTTCATTCAAGAGGTGAACCGGATCGATAAACGTTTCCTGGAATGGGATGGCTCGCCGGTTGCGATCCCGACGCGCGACAAGACTTACATCCACGTGGATACCTATGCGCGCTGGCGCATCTCCGATCCGAAGACTTACTTCGTGCGCCTGCATGATGAGCGCAGCGCCCAATCCCGTCTCGAAGACATTCTCGGCAGCGAGACCCGGAACTCCATCGCCAAGCACGACCTCATCGAGATCGTTCGGACAGACAAGGACCGAAAGCCGATGCACGACGAAAGCCTGAAGACGGGGCCGGTGGGATTGGGAACGATCGGCGTCCTGCCGCCCATTGTTTTCGGCAGAACGAAGGTCGAGGACGAGATCAAGAAGGCGGCCGCGGTGAAGCTGGCGGAGTTCGGCGTGGAGCTACTCGACCTGCGTTTGCGGCGGGTGAATTACAACCCGGACGTGCTCGACCGAATCTACCAGCGCATGATCAGCGAACGCCGCCAGATCGCTCAGCGTTTTCGTTCCGAAGGCGAAGGGGAAGCGGCGCGGATTGCGGGGCAGAAGGAAAGGGACCTGAATGAAATCCAGTCCACGGCCTATCGCAAGGTGCAGGAGATCCGCGGTGAGTCCGACGCCAAAGCCACGGAGATTTATGCGCGCGCCTACACCCAGAACCCGCAGGCCGCGGAGTTCTACGGCTTTCTGAAAAGCATGGAGACCTATCGAAAGGTGCTCACGAAAGAATCGACGCTCGTCCTTTCCACCGATAGCGACTTGTTCAATCTCCTGAAACGAGCCGGGGCCAGGCCGACTACGGTCCCGCCGCTGGCGCCAGCACGATAGTCCCACAAAGCGGCCCACAGGGCCGCCGCTACAGAAGAATTACTTCTTTTTTGTCTGCGGAGCCGCCGGCTGTTTCTGGTTCGCCAATCCTAGATAGACCATTCTGAGAGAGCGCGAGTAAACAAAGTTACTTGCGCCGAGGGTGTCATCCTGGGCCAGGGCTATCGCGTGCTCACCTTTGGGCAGCTGATAGATGACTACATGCACCAAAACCGAAGGTGGCAGACGGCTCGCCGTAACGTCCGTGTAAAGCTGCATTCCATTTGCGATTTGGACCGACGCCTTGTCATAGACACCCCCTCCTTCGGAGTGAATAACTCTTGAGCCGGTTACCTTCGAATTAGCGATCTGCCCTCGAAGTTGGATGTAGGCTTTAACAGGCGCGTTCACCAGCCTCGAATACGCTTCGGCCGGCAAATAAACGTGCAACCCGGCGACAGGAAAGCCAGGAAGATCCAGCATGGTGCGCGCGTCGGCGCGTGGCCCCACCAAAAAGAAGGCGGACGTCGCGACTAAGATCAGGAGACGTGGGAGTGTTTTCATACGCTGGGATGGGGTAGGGAAGTCGTTGAATGCTCGGGTTATCTCTTTTTGAAAAACAGAGCGTCGGACTGGCCGTCCGTAACGGCCCCACCCGAGTTCCGGGATGGTGCTGCAGCTTGACGCCCGCCGCTGTGCCTGACAAGATCGAAAATCTTCGCTGCCACCAATTGCCGATGAACGAGCCAAATAATCCGTCCGAATCAAACCAACCGCCGTCCGATTCCACGCCGCCACCGCCGCCGCCGCCGCCGTTCACCCCGCCGCCCGCTCCCACTCCACCGCCGTCGTCCTCACCCGCGCCGGCACCGACTGCTGCTTCGACGCCGCATCCACCCTTCTCCACACCACCGCCGGGCGCGCCGGCGAAAAAAAGCGCGATGCCCTGGGTTCTGGGCGGGTGCGGGTGTCTCACCTTAATCGCCATTCTTGCCGGCATCTTTATCTTCCTCGCTTACCGGGCTAAGCAAAAGGTCACCGAGTTCCAAAGCAATTTTCAGTCGGCGTTGAAATCCGCCGACGACACAAGCAAAGCGCTCGTCGACCCAAAATCATCGCCCAAGGAGGAACGGGCCGTCTACGTGAATGCGAAGGATAGTCTTCCTCGTTCTCTTCAAGACAAATTCATCGCTTTCCGCTTCATTTATCCGAAGAGCTTCAAGGTCCAACCGCAATCGGAAGTGAACTTCGTGAAGGTGGAGAAATACGCCGGGGCCGGTGAAGACAACACGGCCGAGAACTTCGCCGTCGGGTCCGCCTCCTTCGATCCGCCCAGCGCGCAGAGCACCGCCTTGTATGACAAGCTGCTGGATACACTCGGTAAACAAATCGCCCGGAGCTTCCACAACTACACGGAGTTAAAGCGCATCGACGTGACGGTGGATGGAATAACCAGCCGGGCCGCCATGTTCCAGGCTGATTTTAACGATGCCGCCAAGACGCTGATTTATGGCAAGACCATCGTCGTGCATCCGCCCGGGAAGGAGAAAGGAGTTACCATTCTCCTTCTTGGCACGTCGCTTAGCAGCGACATCAAGAAGCCCGACGATCTCGGCGTCAAAGGAGACACCGCGGAAATTTTGCGCTCCTTCAGTTTCATGTAGGGCTGTAGCGGCAGCTGTCCCCAGCCGCAGAATTGTAGGGCAGGCGCTCCGCTCGCCGCCGACCCACCAGTAACCGGCGCGGTTGCCCTACAACCCGAAGTAGAAAACCGGTGCAAGCGCCGCCAGGCCTGCCCCTGCCTGTAACGCCAGGACGGCGAGCGCCGATTTTGGATTCTTCGGCAGCCACCTGATTGCGAAGAAGGCAATGATCGGGAGTTGCCCCGCCATCAGGATCTGCCAGAGATGGGCCGCCGTTCCTTCATCGGCTTCCCGCGCAACGCCGAACCTCGCGATATGAAGGAGGACGGTAGCGAGAGCCGCCAGCGACATCGTAACAGGCAGCCACGCTGTCGGCCGCCTTAGTGTCGTGATATTCATTCGATCCTGGACCTTACAACTTCGGTTTTCGCTTCGCAATCCATGCCCCCAGGCCGATGGCAACAACAGTCACCAGCCACGACGCCGGTGGGACCACGACATAAACGAAAGCGGGATGCGCCGTGCGATGGGCGACGGCGTCATCCGCGTAAATCCCCATCGAGGCCACGGCGACGAGCAGCGTCACCCAGTAAAGCGCCGCCCGGGTGCCCGGCGCCCAGCGTTTCGCAACGACCTGACCTATCCCGAGAACAACGTATGGCGATAGCACCCAGGCGACAAACAGCACCACTAGAAGCGGCGGAGGATGTCGCGCCGCATGAATCCATAAACCGAGAGAGCCCGCAGCTCCGATGACGAGCGCAATGACCGCCGTAAGGCGCAAGCCCGTCAGCGCGCCTCCCTTTTCATTCTTCATTCTTCCATCCCTCATCCTTTCTCCTTATGCCGGTTGCTGATAGAGTCCGATGACATTTCCTCCCGGATCGCGGAATCGCGCCGTGATCTCCGGCGCCGCCTGCTGGATGCTCCTGTCCGTGTAGTCGTTGCTGAGCCTTCTTTTGGGGTACTCCGTCGCAACGATGATTTCCGGAATCTTGGAATTTGTCGAGGTTGCCGCGGTGCCCATTTTTCAGCGCCAGAAGTAAACGAACAGGATAAACACCGTACCCAGAACGCCCATGATCAAGCCGAAGATAGCGCGCCCCGTTCCATGCTTGGGGTGAGGGGAGGATTTGCTGCGGTGAATATCCCAAAGCGCAACGATCGAGATGATCAGGGCGAGCGGCGCCGGCAGCACGATCAACGAGAACAATCCCAGATAGCCTGCCGCGATCGCCCAGCCCGACCGGCCGACGGGCAGAAGCAGGCGCATCGCGGCATCATCTCCGAGGCGCTGGGGCTGCGACGGGGGAGGCGGTAGAGGAGGCGGCGCGGGACGAGGAGTGGACACGGGAATAGGCGGTGGGAGCGGTTCGTCTGGATAAAGATCGCGCAACGGTTCCCAGTCGGACATCCCTTCACGCCATCCGAGATCCTCGGCAAGATACCTATGGTCGCGCAGGCCCGCGAGGACTTCGTGGTCGTCGAAAGGACCAAGTTGTTGGTGATCCTTTCGGATGTAGGTGGCCATTGAAGGAGCGTTTTTCCCGCCTAACGAGACACAAGATCACCCACCGTTGAGGGAGGCGCAAATCCCTCCTAAGAACAGATAAAGGCGGGGACGAGCGAAAAAACCAAAAGTTTCATATTTGGTCGTGTGGGCTTATTCCATCGCTTTCTTTAGCCTTTCTACTTTCTCCCTGGCAAGCCATTCATCGCACCGGCCCGATGCTACCAACGATGTTCGGCCATACGCCATCGTTAGCTAGCTGATTAGTCCGAGCGCAACCCAAATGGCCGAGATTCACAGCCTCACCCCTGTTCTCCAGCCTTGGTAGTGGAGGAATTCGGCCATGCCGGTCCGCATTTGGCGCGGCGCTTCAAACTGGAACTTAAACTCTGAGTGAGGCGCGAAAACCTCTGCCGCTGTAGTAAGAGTCCGCGCCGTTGTGCCCCACAAAGACGCGGCCGTAGCGACGATCACAGTAGAGCGCACCTCCGAGCTTTCTTATCTCGGCGGGCGTCTTTATCCAGCTGGACCTCTTCGTATCGAACTCGCCCACCTCTTGCAGTTCGAAATATTGTTCTTCCGTGAGCAGCTCCACGCCCATCGCGGCGGCCATGCCGAGCGCGCTCCCTTTCGGCTTATGCTCTTTTCTTGCGGCCAGCGCTTCATCGTCGTAACAAAGGCTTACCCGGTCACCGGGAGTCTGCGGCGCGCAATCGAAGAAAAGATATTCGCCGGTTTTTTTGTCATGGCCAACGACATCTGGTTCACCGCCGGTCCGTTCCATTTTGCTAAGCGACCACAGTTTGTCGGGTCTGGCCTTCAACCTGGTTTCTACTTTCGCCCAGTCGAGCCCTTTATGATGGTCCATGTTTTTCTGGAAACGAGCCTTCAAGGGGTTGAGTAACTCTTCCCCTTGCTCCGGTGACAATTTCTTCTTATCGGTTTGAGTCTTAGGCATAGGATGTTCGGTTTAGGTCGCGGGTGCCGCGATGAATCTGATTTGAATCGATAAGTTGCGCCAGCTAGAATGTGACCGGGACCATGACGAGGCATTAGCCTTTGGCAATCGGCCGGTTCAATCGGGGTTTGTGAATGTCGCGGTGGATCACAACGCCCGGCTCAAATCGCCAGCGATCCCAGGAACCCGCCGATCCGGGCAACGAAATGCGTGGGAACCGCTGATGGTTCATGGGCCGGTCTCGCCGAAGTGGCGAGCAACAGAAAAAGAGCAGCGAACGAAAATCTCACGCGCGATTGTTCCGTCTTAGCGAGAAGGAGCCGCCTTCAGCTCGACAAGGATGAAGTGCATCGTCGTGGTGCCGATGTTCTCCGCGGCATGGGTCAACGGCTCGCGATAGAGCACGTCGCCGGTTTTCAATTCGCTCTCAGTCGTCTTACCGTCGCCGCCGTAGTTTCGGACTTTGCCACCGGCCATCACGTAAATCACGTACGCCGGATGCGAATGCACTGCCTCTCTCGTCCCGGGCGGCAATTCGGCTTCAAGAACGCGCACCCGCTCATTCTCGAATTTTAGTTTTACGGTCTTCGCATTGACGACCGCTGGATCCTGCGCCGAGACAGAGGCTGTCCAGGCGATGGAGGCAAATCCCGCGATAAGTGCAGAGATAATAAGTCGCATGGTTACGAGAAAGCCTTTCTCGCGAGCCGATTGCAAGCCGTTAGTTCTGTAGGGCAAGCGCTCCGCCTGCCGGACATTGGACAGGATTTACAGGATTTCTTGGATTGAAATTGCCGGAATCCAGTCAATCCCGCTAATCCTGTCTATTCTTTCACCTCCGCCTTCAGGCGCCGTTTCATATCAGCGTATGCAGTTTCGATGAGCTGCGTTAACGCAGCGGCATCAATATCGCGCTCGGGGCTCAGTTTCACATGGCGCATGAACTTGCCGGTGCCTTCCAACAGGCCCTTGGGATCGGCGATCTCGGCGCCACGAAAGAAACCGACGTTGACGTGAGCTTTGAAGGCATTCACGTAGGCGAAGGCCGCGTCGTCTACGCACGCGGTCGGATGGCCGTCATGCAATAGCTCTCGCACGTCATCTCCGCAGCCGCGCATGACTTCAAACCAGCGCCGGGCGATCGCCCCTAATTCATGCGCGTGCTCATGGATCCAGACCTCGATAGCCGGATCTCGCTCGACCGCCGTTGGGAACCGGAAAAGCTGGCTCATGGGGTCTGATGCAGCGCCTAATTAGCCTTTTGGAGACTGATCCAAGTAAGCGGCATACATTTTCGGTTCTGGGTTCTTCGCGATGATGAGTTCCACGACCGCGCCAAATTCGTCGGTTAACCAATGTTTCCGTGTCTCCCACCATTCTCTTACGCCGGGGTATGCGAAGTAATCGATCATCGTTCGCTCGACTTCTTCCCAGAGCGGTTTCTCCAGGGCACCGTCGCGATAGTAAATGAACATTCCCTCACAGTTTCTCGTAAATCGGGTGAAGAACGCGCTGAACCTAAGCTTGTCTGGTGCATCAAGGCCCTGGAAGGACTGCATACCGTGCAGGAACATCTCCGCAAACTCGCGGCTCTCCTGCGCGGTTTTGACCAGCTCGCTCCACTGCGCGGTCAGAACATTGATTCCCGTCCGGCGGCGCTCCTTGTTCTGCTCCCGAATTTGAACAGCCAGGTAAATCAGCGACGGCATGACACCAACGGCGGCCACCACTTGTCCGATCGCGGAAAGCATTTCCCAATTCATGAGGAAGGGTTCGTGGAAGGGGAGGAGAGGTCTGTCCTTAAGATTACATGAGGGCTCAAGATGATTTCGGTTCTCGACGGATGCGCTTTATTCCTAACCGGCTCCAGGTCGAACTGTCAATCTTAAGGACTGACCCCTTCCTCCCGCCCCGTTTTTTTGTCATGACTAACGACATCTGGTTCACCGCCGGTCCTTTCCATCTCGCTAAGCGACCAGAGTTTGTCGGACCTGGCCTTCAGCCTGGTTCGTACTTTTGCCCAGTCGAGCCCTTTATAACGGCTCATGTTTTTCTCGAAACGAGCCTTCAAGTCTTGAGCAGTTCTTCACCTTGCTCGGATGACAATTGTTTCTTATCGCCCTTAACCTTATTCATAAATCATTTGGCTATACCCACGAGAAAGCCTTTCTCCAAGGCGAATCTCAAGCTATTAATTTATGGCTTCAACGACCAACCACTCGGCCGAACCACCAGGTGAAGGTATAAGTCGTGGCAGCAGGTCTCCCATTGCGGTAGCCAGGCGTTAAATCGACCAGAGGTAGCGCCTTTTTCAAGTATTCGCCTGCATGAGAGCCCGAGGGCTCGCTGATTACCTCCACGTTCGTCGTTTTGCCATTCGCATCCACGCTGTGCCGGATCTTAACCACCCCGGCGGCATCGTCGCGGACCGTCGCCGTCGGAGTTTTCGGGAAGTTGAGGTAGTAGTGATTCGGGACGTCAATTATCTGCGGCGCCACGAAGTCAGTCCCGCTTTTGATGACATCGAGATCCTGGTTGGCATACATGCGCAGATGTGGCTTTCCGTTGGCGACGGCAAACACCGCCGTCCCCGCGAACCAGGCCGAGGTTCGTTTGTGATTGTAAACGGCGGGGATGAATCGCGTTTGCCGCACTCGTTTCCGAATTTCATTCTGGAGCAGGTTCGAGTTCGGTGATGCGGTAAAGAAATCGCTGCCGAAAGCGACGCCGTCCGGGAGCACTCCACATTCAAACATCACCCAGGCGTCGCGCTGGCCCTTCTGGAACAGCGCTTGGGCATCGATCAAGTTCACCAGCGATCCCGGCCCCGAGCCGACGAGCGCCGGCCGGATGTCCGGAAGATTCTCCGCCGAGAGACGAGCGGCACAAAGACTGAAGCTTGCGAGAGCGGCGACGAAGAGTTTCGAGGGGTGCATGTTTTGAGGGGTTGTTCCCAAAGATCATTCGAAACAACGGTTCGCTTTGCGCGTTTGCAAGCTTGCGATTACGACTGGCTCCGTCGGTCTCATGGAGCGATCGCCGGCGTACCGTCCAAACCGGCAGTGTCGATGTTAGCTCTGACCCCTCTTGCCCATCGCCCCTCGCTGTCCAAACGGCTGACCCCTTTTTGCCTTTCTGTGCCCCGGGGAATGTCAAATGTTTAGACGCAACCCCACGCAGCTCCTCATGAGCGCCGTGCTCGGCCTCCTCATGGCGTTCATCGCCTACGACCGGATCCTCCTGCATCCGATCTTCTAACTGCTCGGCTATTTTGAGGAAGGTGCCGAGATTCAAGAACTGACTGTGTCAATACTTAGCTCTGACCCCTTTGTCCTTCGCGGCCGAACTTGGTTGGGTATTTCGAGCGGAGGTTGTAGGCGAATTGATCCAAGCGATCGACCGTCGATCAGGATAGCGAAATTGCGAGTCTCAGAATAGAGTGCAAAATCAAATGGCGGAGTTTTGACAGCGCCGCTCGGGGCCGGAATCTCGAAATCGCTGCGATTACCATGGAAAAGGCGGACCTCACAGAATCGATATCAGACAGCCCGGTAACGAGCGGTTTGGCCGCCATCGCAGCGACTGCTCTAGCTCCGACACCTTTTGGATTGGTAGCGTCCTTATTGCCGGTATTTTCTGGGCTTCCAGCGGCCCGCCACTTTAAGAAGCGTGTTGAAAGCGCGTTACTGGAACTGAACGAATTCCTGCAGGAGCAGAAGGAACAGCTACAGATTCTCACCGACGCGCAATACGAATTCGTCGCGGCCACACTGCAGACGTTGTTGGAAACGGCCGATCAAGAAAAGATTAAGTTATTGAAGAACGCCATTAAGAAGGGCATACGGGAACCATTCGAGATGTCGGAAGCAAAGATGGTCTCAAGAATCTTACGTGACGTCACTCGAGGAAGCCAAATTCGCGATCGATCACGTTAAAGATGGCCGATTCTCGATTTGCCCGCCGCAATATTGGGGTAAAGGATTCGGGGTTCAGCCCGATAGTACCGAAAGGGGGCTCGTTGCCGGCTTGGCTGCGATTGGCATTCTCATGCAAAGCGATACCATAGGTGCAGAAGTAAATAGTTACGAATGGTCTCCTGTCGCTCTAAAGGTTACTCAACTCATAAGTGACTAAGCTCGACGCCGTCTGCGGCTTCTAGCCCGCAATGACCACGTTGCCGTTGTTGTCGATTCGAAGCGGCTTGGCATTACCGTATTGATCTCGTGGGGAGTAAGGGGTCAGTCTGTGAATCTCGTCAAATCGATGGACACGAACGAGTGGATCGGCTCCGGCGTTTTCGAACGGTGGACATGGCGCGATTCGCAGACTGCTCCTTTTGTGCCTTCCCGAGATTCACAGGCTGATGCCTTCTGCCCCTTCTCTTTTGAGTAGTTGCTTCTCTCGCATCCAAGATTCGAGTTCCCGAGGGATGCTCGTTGCCGGTGATTCAGGATCAAAGCCGCGATAAATACGTCCCAACAAGTCTGTATGTAATGCACGCAATGTCATATCCTTGAGGAGGCAAACCGGTTTTCGAAGTGCAAGCATGTAGCCAAGTTCCAGTGACACATTTGGATTAAATTCGTCTCCACTTAGCCTCTCGAACACCGCAATTCCAAACCTGCAGCCGTGAAGGTAAGTCAAGACGTTTTCAAACAGATTGTCGTGATATACCTTTTCGTCAGCACGAATAGCTGTCATTCCTTTCGCTGCGAGAGTGGACTGAATCGTTTCATAGATCAGGTTATGTGCCTTGGTTGCGCCGAATTTCATCATCACAAATGCAACTTTGCCTAGGTCCGGATAGTCCCGTCTAAAAAGGCTTAAACTGTCGCGGATGTCGGGAGGACGATTTGCAGACTCGACTATTTCGTGAACGGTTGGAGGAAGGCTGTTGTGAACGAAGCTGCACGTAATTGCCAGGGTATCGAGTTGAGTTGGGTGATCTGGTTTACGTGGAGCAAGCGTCACCAGGCGTGGAACTGGAATTGTAGAAGCCGTTCCGCTCAACCATTGGGGAAGCGCGATTTGGAGATGTCGTCGGAGGCCATCGAACTCGAAGCTCCACATGTCACCCGGTGCTGGTTTGCACCAGTTAACTTTTCGTATCAGATGTGCGGCGAAATCCCGTGCTTCATCCGGAGATCGGAACGTCCTCGTGGCTGGAATAAAGAACTCGATTACGAAGGCGTCTTGGAGGTCAGCCATTGTGCTAGACTTCCAATCGAATTTGTCGCCGTTCCAAAATCCACCTAAAAACTGTGACATATTGTGAAGGATTGTATTTCAGTCCTGCCTCACGGCTTCCGCGAACGCAACCTCGCCGGATTTGAGGTCGAGTTCGATCTCCTTGGGCGTGCCGAAGACGGCCGCACGTTTGTCATTAAACTCGCCTTCCCATCGTGCGACCACAACGGTGGCGAGGCAGTTGCCGATGAGGTTTACGCAGGTGCGGCCCATGTCCATGAGCTCGTCGACGCCGAAGATGACGGCGACGCCGATGGGACCGAGGCCGGCGGGGAGAAAACTGTTTAACGTCGCGAGCAGGATAACCAGCGAGGCGCGCGGGACGGCGGCGACGCCTTTCGACGTTATCATGAGTGTCAGGATCATGGTGAGCTGGGCGCCGAAGGCCATGTGAAAGCCCATGGTGGTCTCGGCAGCTTGCGCGACGAAGACGCTGGCCATGGCGAGATAGAGAGTGGAGCCGTCGAGGTTAAAGCTGTAACCGGTCGGCATGACGAACCCGACGATGTGGCGCGGGACGCCGAAGCGTTCCATGGCTTGCATCGCTTTTGGTAGCGCGGATTCGCTCGAGGTGGTGGCAAAGGCGAGCACAGCCGGTTCGCGCACGGCCCGGATGAATTGGCGGAGCGGGATCCGGACGATGGCGATGACGGCGCCGAAGACGAGGACGATGAAAATGATGAGGGCGAGATACAGGGAGAGGATCAGATTCCCGAGATTGACGAGAACGCCGAGGCCCTGGGTGCCGACGGTGTGGGCCATGGCGGCGCCGACGCCGATGGGCGCGAACATCATGACGTAGTTCGTGAACTTGAACATGACCTGGGAAAGGCTTTCCATCGCGCGCACGATCGGCCGGCCTTTCTCGCCGATGGCGGAGACGGCGAGCGCGAACAGGACGCCGAACGCGACGATCTGGAGAACGTCGCCGCGCACCATCGCTTCCACGATGCTGGAGGGGAAGGCGTGGACGATGGTTTCGACCAGCGTCTTCGGATGCGACTGCGCGATGGTCTTGACGACGTCGGTGTTCGCGGTGGCGAGGACGACGCCGATGCCGGGCCTGGTGAGATTGACGATGGCCAGCCCGATGA
>JALYIN010000393.1 GCA_030775765.1 Verrucomicrobiota bacterium | reverse complement strand
CAAGCGCGGAGCGCTCGATCCACCTAATTCCACTTCTTGGCCTTCGGCCACAGCTTCTGCAGAGTCGTGTTGAGATCGCGGCAGAGAAAAATGTCGAAGTGTTCGTCACGGCGGGAATAGGGATGATCTGTTTTTCCAGCCACTTCCACGCTGGCGAAATGTTCGCGATCTCCGGCGCCGTCGCTGCCGAGCACAATCACGCTTTCGCCGGTGTAATCGCGCGGTCCCCAGAGCCAGTAGCTTTGATGATTGCTGATTGCTTTGGGCAGCCCGTATTTTTTCCCGAAGAAATCGATCGCGCCGGCCTGGCCGTAACTGTTCGCGAAGATGGCGGTTTGGGCACGTTGCTCGGGCGGAAGCGCGTTATAAACGCGGCCCACTTCACGCGCCATTTTCTCCCAGCCGAATTCATCGGCGAAATGCTGCGGTAACGGGCCGGTCGGCTGGTTCTCGGCTTTCGGCGGTTCGAGCCCGAGCGTTTTCTGGTAACGAATGTAATTCTCGGGAGACAAAACCGGCACGGTGAGCGGCGCCAGCACGCCCGTCACGACGACGATCAGCGCGACATAAACCGGACGGCTCCATCTCATCCTAGTGCGGCTGATGTTCTCAAACGCAACCGCGCCGGCGGCGAAGAGCATCGGATACGCGGCGGAGAGATAATAATTCTTCCCCTTCAGGACGATGAACGCGACGAGGAGCAGCGCGTAGGTCCAACCGAGAATGCGAAACCGGCTCCCTTGCCGGCTCAGGCAGAGCCAGCCGAGTCCGCCGACCCAGAGCGGAAACAGAATTGGATTCATCAGCATGGCCTGATCGGCAATGAACGCGACCGGGCCGCGCACGACATCGCGGTGGGTGCTGCGAATATTGTGCATCAGTTCGAGGAACGGAAAATCGTGGCGGACGAGCCAGATCAGGTTCGGCAGGAAAATCAGGAGCGAGCAAAGCGCGCCGAGCCAGATCCAGCGGTTCGCGAAGGAACGTCGTTGCGGCGTGAGCAGGAGCGCACCGAAAACAGCGAACGCAAAAAACGCTGTGCTGTATTTGTTTTCCATTCCGACGCCGATGAGGACGCCGAACCAGAGCCAGTAACGCGGCTCGTTGCGATCGATCGCGCGCACGATGCACCAGGCGCAGGCGATCCAGATCAGCGGCTCGAACGCGTTCATCGTGAGCCAATGGTGCATGAGCAGAAAGATCGGCGCGGCAAACGCGCTCAGGGCGGCGAGGATCTGTGCGAAAACACCGCCGCCGAGTTCGCCCGCGAGTTTTCCGGTTAGCCAAACGGTCGCCGCGCCGGCGAGCGCCGCTAAGAGACGCAAGCCAAGAAGCGATTCGCCAAAAAGATGGCGCACGATCCAGGTGATGAATGCGATCAACGGCGGCTGATCGACGTAGCCGGCATCCAGATGCTCGGAGCAGGCGAGGTAGTAAAGTTCATCGCGAAAAATTCCGTAGCGGCTCGCGATGAGGAGATGGAAGACGAGATTCGCCGTCGCGAGAGCCAGAACGATTGTGGCGCTGCGCGAACTGCGATCAGGCGGGTTCAATCGCCGCTCCTGCGAATGTTGATCGTCGCCGGCGTCTTCCCCGGCCGGTAGGTCGAGGCGCCGTAACAGACCGCGGCGCTACCTTCGCGCGCGAAGCGGAGCGGCTTCAGGTTCGCATCCCAGCGCTCGAGGTAGCTGCAGTTCGCGGTCTTCCTGGTGCCGGGAATCTCCACGTAGCGGACATACGTCATCGAGAGAAACGCGCCGTCCCCGGGCAACGGAAAGGGCGCGGCCCAGTTTTTCGAGAGGCGGACGAAACGGCGATTCGTCAGGTCGAGAGCGTAATCCGTATCGCCATCGGTGCTGTCGAGATGCACACCAAAGAAAGCTAGCCGGAGCGGCGGGTCGAAGAGGAAGCGCTCCTCCTTCGGTCCTCTCAGAGGCAGTTGCTCCACCGCGCCTTCAAAGCCAGGGATCTTTGGGAACTCAGTCGATTTCCCGGTTTTCAAGTCACGCAATACGTAATGCCTGCCATGCTCCGGTCCGTTCACGGCATCGCCCTCGTCGCCTTTCACTTCGCGCAGGACAAGCTCCACGGAGCCATCCGGCGCGCGGAACTTCTGGGTGCGCGAGCCGAAAGCCGGAGCGCTTTCGTCGTCACCCGAGCCTTCCATTTCCGGCCAGGCGAAATAGGGCGAGGTCTTGGTGGTTGCGTACCAATCCGGCTCGCTATCGAGCCGTTTCAAGCCGCTGCCCTTCGGCTCGACGCTCCAATACTCGAATTTGTTTTCGGCGATCTCTCGGGTGAAGACGATCGTCTCGCCATCGGGCGCGAACATGGGATCGAGGTCCTGGCCGGAGTTCTCTTTCGTTAGCTGGCGCAACAGAGTGCCGTCCTCGCGATAGAGGAAAAGGTGGGCGTGGCTTTCGCCCTCCGCCTGGAGATAGCGGATCGCGACAACGATTTCGGAGGCGGTGCTCGCCGGGCCCACCGCCGCAAACGATAGCGCCATCACGAACAAACTTATGTTGAATTTCACGAGGCCGGTTTGCCGAAAGCGATGGTTATTGTCAATAACACGACTACGCCTCCTGAAGAATCGGCATTCAGGTGAATTTGGTCTCGTCGGGTGAGATTTCCAGTTGCACTTTAATACTTAAAGACGTAAAAAACTTCCTTCCCCATGCCCCACTTCCATAAGCTCGCAAACATCGCCGCGCTCCTCTTGCTATCGCTCTTAGGGGCAGCGCCGATGCGAGCGCAGTCCGCCCTGGATGGCTTCGATCCGAATGTGAATGGCATCGCCATTCAAGTCGTGGTCGTCCAACCGGACGGCAAGATTCTCATTGGAGGTGGTTTTTCCAGCGTTTTGGGCGTGGCGCGGAACAACATCGCCCGGCTTAACCCGGACGGCACACTCGACACCGCCTTCGACCCGAACGCGAACTTCACTGTTTATTCCATCGCGGTGCAGGCCGATGGCAAAATCTTAGCGGGCGGCAGGTTCAACAACATTGGCGGACAAACGCGCCACCGAGTCGCGCGGCTCGATGCCACAACCGGCCTGGCTGATTCTTTCGACCCTGACCCGGACAATACTGTTTATGCACTTGCGGTGCAGAGCGACGGCAAGATTCTGGCGGCCGGCGATTTCACGAGCATCGGAGGACAGACCCGCAACCATATCGCGCGCCTCGATGCTGCGACCGGAAAGGCTGATTCGTTCGACCCGAATGCGAATAGTAATGTCTATGCAATCGCGGTCCAGGCGGACGGCAAGGTTTTAGTAGGCGGCCCCTTCCACGGAAACAACAGCATCGGCGGGAAAACACGCAACTACATCGCCCGGCTCGATGCCACAACCGGCCTGGCTGATTCTTTCGACCCGAACGCGAATGATCAAGCCGCTGCGATCGTGGTGCAGGCGGACGGCAAGATCCTGGTGGGCGGCGGTTTCACGAGCATCGGAGGACAGACCCGCAACCATATCGCCCGGCTCGATGCCGCGACTGGAGCGGCAGATTCGTTCGATCCAAATGCGAATAACTTTGTCCTTGCAATCGCGGTCCAGGCAGACGGCAAGATCTTGGCAGGCGGCTCTTTCAATGGATCGAACAGCATCGGCGGACAGAGG
>JALYIN010000392.1 GCA_030775765.1 Verrucomicrobiota bacterium | reverse complement strand
GCGTGAGCGCGGGAAGTATCTTTATCGGATCGCGCGGCTGATTCAGGAGAAGTCACGCGAGCTGGCGGTCCTCGAGTCGATGGACGGCGGCAAGACGATCAAGGAAAGCCGCGATATCGATCTGCCGCTGGTCGCGGCGCACTTTTTTTATTACGCTGGTTGGGCCGATAAACTCAATTACGCGTTTCCCGGTCGAACCGCGCGGCCGCTCGGCGTCGCCGGCCAAATCATACCGTGGAATTTCCCGCTGCTGATGGCGGCGTGGAAACTTGCGCCGGCGCTGGCCGCGGGGAACACTTGCGTGCTCAAACCGGCGGAGACGACCAGCATCACCGCGATGCATCTCGCCGAGATTTTCCAGGCAGCGGAATTGCCGGACGGCGTGGTGAACATCGTCACGGGTGCGGGCGAAACCGGTAAGGCGCTGGTCGAGCATCCGGACGTAGACAAGATTGCCTTCACCGGCTCGACTGCGGTCGGCAAGCTCCTCACCCAGGCAGTTGCGGGAACGAGGAAGAAGCTCACGCTCGAGCTGGGCGGCAAGGCGGCCAACATCATTTTCGAGGACGCACCAATCGACCAGGCGGTGGAAGGGATCGTTTCCGGAATCTATTTCAACCAGGGCCACGTCTGCTGCGCCGGCTCGCGCCTGCTCGTGCAGGAAGGCGTGTTCGCGCAGGTGATCCGCAAGCTGCGCGATCGCATTGCGACGCTGCGCATCGGCAATCCGCTCGACAAGAACACCGACATCGGCGCGATCAATTCCCGGATGCAGCTCGATAAGATTTGCGAGCTGGTGGACAGCGGCTTGAAACAGGGCGCCGAGCTGGTGCAATCGAACGCGAAGCTGCCGGCGAAAGGCTACTGGTACCCGCCGAGCTTTTTCACCGGCGTGACCGCCTCGCATCGCATCGCCCAGGAAGAAATCTTCGGCCCGGTCCTGAGCGTTATGACTTTCCGGACGCCCGAGGAAGCGATCGAGCGCGCGAACAACACGCCTTACGGTCTAAGCGCTGGCGTTTGGACCGATAAAGGCAGCAAGATTTTCAAGATCGTGAATCAACTGCGGGCCGGCGTCGTGTGGGCAAACACCTACAACAAATTCGATCCCACCAGCCCGTTCGGCGGATACAAGGAAAGCGGCTTCGGCCGCGAAGGCGGCCGGCACGGTTTGCTTCCCTATGTCACGCTGAGTTGAGGCTTAAATGTCGCGCCTGCCCAGCCGCGCTTTGGCGTCGTAGTAGAGAACGATAAACGAAGCGGCGAGAAAGGGCCGCAAGATCAGGTTGACGAGGGCGGAGACGATGTCGGACGCGATCATGAGGGCGTCGGGCGTTTTTGACTCGGCGAGGGATTTCATCAGCGCCATGGCTTGCTCGGGATTCTCGGCGCCGCTGAGCCGGATAAGAGTAAAGGGAAATTGCACGCCGAGGAGCAGGAACAGGAGGAGCAGGACCCAAAGCGATGCGATGATGGCGCCGCGATAAAGGGGACGCTCGAGCCGGGGCGCGTCGGGGGCGCAACGCGCGAGCTCTTTGCTTTCGCGGAGGGAGAGCTGGGCGCCGTTGTCGCCGAAGGCGGCGGTTTGTTCCCAGAACAGGAAGTTAATGAAAAGGCGCGCGTTCATGTAAACCATGAAAGCGCCGATGAGCAGATAGAGCAGCAGGCTGAAAACCGAAAGTCCGCCGGCGAGCAACGCGACCATGGCGGTGAGCGGTACGAAGAACCAAAAGAAGTAGCTGGCATAAGCCACCAGGCCGGTGCTCAACATTCGCCCGAAGCGACTCAGCGCGGCCGAGAATTGATCCGCAAAAGAGCGCTGCCGGCCGCGCAAAACATCGTCCGCCACGTATTGGAAACAGGCGGTGGAAACCGGCCAGACGAGAATCACCAGGGCAAACATGAGCCAGCAGATGGGCGGGATCGTTACCGCAGGCATCGCCTCCATCGTGCCCGACGACAGGTCGGGCAGCGGGACTTTCGGAAAGTACCATTGCAGGACGAACATCGGCACTGCTGTCAGCAGACCGAAAAGCATGAACCGCCCAAAACCGGCACGATATATCCGGATCGTCTCGCGATAAATCTCCGACCACGTTCGGCGCCGAACAACCAGGTCGGGCGGCTCGGACGGCTGCGCAAGTTCGACGTCAGTGAAGATCTCCGGCAGTTCGGCCGCGGGAAACCAGCGATCGTCGCCAACGCGGCGCACTTCGTTTTGGCGGATCAGACGGCCTTCCGTTTTCCACTCGCGCAGGTCGTCTTCGTCGACGGGCCCGTATTCCTTCCCTTCGACACGAACCATCCATTGTTCAACCATTGCGGTTCTCTATTAATCGCGAATCGCGGGAATCGCCACAGCGTGATTGGAAAGCGTCGCGCGCTGGCTACCTTGACCGGGTGAAGCTGCTCCTCGTCGACGGACACTATTACGTCTACCGGTCGTTTTTCGCGATCCAGAATCTGTCGAATTCCCGGGGCGAACCGACGAACGCGATTTTCGGGTTCACCAAAACGCTGCGGCTCATGGTCAAACATCTCCAGCCGGAGCTCGGCGCGGTATTCTGGGACGAAGGGCTGCCGCAAAAGCGGATGATTCTGCAACCCGCCTACAAGGAGACGCGGAAAGAAATGCCGCAGCCGATGGTCCCGCAGCTGGACTTTATCCAGAGCGAACTGACCGCATTGCTCGGTTTTAAAAACATCTCGCTGCCGAACACGGAGGCGGACGACCTGATGGGCTGTTACACGATCGCCGCCTGCAAAAAGAATATCGATGTGGTCCTGGCCACGAACGACAAGGACCTCTACCAACTCGTGGGTCCGTGTGTGCAGGTATACACGACGGCGAAAGCCGACCTCGTTTCGCCGAAGGATGCGTTCGCGCTTCTCGGCGAAGCGGAAGTCACCACGAAATGGGGCGTCCCGCCGAAACTGATCGGGGACGTGCTGGCGCTTTCGGGGGACACTGTCGACAACATCCCAAGCGCGGGCTTTGGCCGCAAGACCGCGGCCAAACTCCTGACCGAGCACGGCAATCTCGATGCGCTCCTGGCAAATCTGGGTCAGATCAAAAGCGAGAAGACGAGGGAGAAATTAATGGCGAGCCGGCCTCAGATCGAACAGAACCGCAAAATGGTAGAGCTGGATTGCGACACACCGTTGCCGGTCCCGATCGATGATCTGCTGATAAAGCCCGATTACCCGGCGCTGCTCGCCGCGCTGGAGAAGTGTGAGTTCAAATCGCTCCTCCAGGAAGTGCGCGATGAGGCCGCTAAGGTCGGGACGATCCGGCAGGCGGAACTCTCCCTGTAATGTCAAGGAGCGGCGGTTTGAAACCGCCGACCTAAGCGACCAGGCGATTCCAAATAATCGCCGCTTTTTGACAAAAATTCGAACGGCGGGGCTGTCCCGCTGTCAAATCATACAGGTTAAGGCGATTCGGGCGGTGGCACGTTTTTCGTATTTGTTGTTTCTCCGCGTGCGCTGCCCGAATCCTTTTTTTATGGGCATATCTCGCCCTTTCCGCCAGTAATGGCGCGAGTCGTTTTCAGGCTCACATCCACATGCCGCCCAATCCGTTCGGAATTCGCGGGTATTTGATCGACGCTCCGGTCTACGGCTCGCTCCGCAGCCACCGGGACGGCGCGATTGTCATCGAGAACGGCAAGATCGCCGAAGTCGGCGCTTACGATCATCTGCGGAAACGCCAGCGCCCCGCGCCGCTCCGCTGGATCGATCGCAGGACAGCGGCGATCTTTCCCGGACTGATCGATTGCCACACGCATCTGCCGCAATATTCGGCCGTGGCGCGCGGCGAGAGCCAGCTCCTGCCCTGGCTGCGCGAAAACATCTTTCCGGTCGAGCGCGAGTTCACGGGTCCGAAAGCGCGCCTGGAAGGACCGCTGTTTTTCCAGGAGCTGGCCCGCAACGGCACGACGACGGCGATGGTTTACGCCGCGATCTATGAAGACAGTTGCGAAGTCGGCTTCGAAGCCGCGAAGCAAAGCGGCCTCCGGGTCATCCTCGGCAAAATGATGATGGATCTCGGGTCGTACGGCCAATTGCAGCCGAAGAAAATCCTATCCGTGTCCCTGATCGAAAGCGAACGGCTTTGCCGCAAATGGCATGGCGCGGCGGAGGGCCGGCTCGAATATGCCTTCAGCCCGCGGTTCGCGGTGACCTGCTCGGAAAAATTGATGCGAAGCGCCGCGGAGCTGGCCCAACGATTCGACGCCTATATCCAGACGCACCTGGCCGAGAACCGCGAAGAAATTGAGAAAGTGCACAACCTCCATATGACGGCGCGCGATTACACGGATGTTTATGAGAAGTGCGGATTGCTGACGCCGAAAACGATGCTGGGCCATTGCCTTCACCTCAACCCGCGCGAAATCGACGCCATCGCGGCGGCGCAGTCCAACGTCGCGCACTGCCCGACCTCGAATCTTTTTCTCGGGAGCGGGCTGCTCAAACTCGATCAGCTCCTGGACGCGGGCCTCGCGATCGGTCTCGGCTCCGACGTGGCAGCCGGGCCCGAGCTCAACATGTGGCAGGTCATGCGCAGCGCGCTCGCCGTGCAAAAGGCCAGGAACATGGCCGAACCGCATTTGCCCAGGATGCGGCCTAACGAGGCATTCCATCTCGCGACGAACGGGGGCGCGCGGGCGCTGGGCAAGTCCGCCACCATCGGCTCGTTGGAAACCGGGAAGGAAGCAGACCTTCTCGTGGTCGATCTGGTGCCGCTTCTTCCCTATGGAAAAGCGGGGCCGGGCCTGGACGATCTCTCAACCGAAGACATTCTCGCCCTCTGCATTTATCGCGGCGGTCCTCACGCCACGCTGGAAACGTATGTGCGCGGCAACTGCGTCTATCGCGCCTCGGGTTGTCCAAATCCAGAATGAGCGAACCGATTCCAGATCCGATCGATATCGCGCTCCGCGAGGATCTCGGCGAGGGCGACACGACCACGCAGTTTTTCGTTCGGAGCGATTTGCGCGCGCTCGGCAGAATCATCGCACGGGAACGGTCCGTGGTCGCTGGAACCGGAACGGCGGCTGAAGTATTCCGGCGGGTGAACTCAACTCTCAACGTCGAAATTCTGCAGCCAGACGGGACCTCCTTATCGGGTGGCGAGACGATCCTCGAGGTGCGCGGCGCGGCCGCCTCTATCCTCACGGCGGAACGGGTGGCCCTGAATTTCCTGCAACGCCTCTCCGGCATCGCCACGCTCACCCGGCAGTTCGTCGAAGCCATCGGCAAATCGCGCGCGACGATTCTCGATACGCGCAAGACCACGCCGGGAATGCGCGCGCTGGAGAAAGCGGCGGTCGTCGCGGGCGGCGGGGCGAATCATCGCTCGACCCTCAGCGACATGGTGCTGGTGAAGGACAACCACCTGAGCGCCGGCGCCGGCCTCTCCGGATT
>JALYIN010000391.1 GCA_030775765.1 Verrucomicrobiota bacterium | reverse complement strand
CGGTCGTGGTGTTGGTGCCCCTGGCCGGCAATCGCTTAGTACCATAACCACTTGAACTTGAAGTCACTTTTATCGTCAATTGCTGCCGATACCAGCACAAATACCAGCAGGATGACGCGCGGTAATCGCCGACAAAATAAACAGCAGGCTTCCCGCAGCTTGCACGCCTACGCCGCTCCAGACTCCACTATCGCCCCCGACCGGAATCGAACCCGGCCTGACCCGAAATGCCGACGGCATCGACTTGACATAATTCGCGAGGTCAAGGGAGGTCTTCTCATGCGTTTTGGAGAGTGTCTGGAGAGCGAGAGAGAAGCCACAGGCGAGGGTGGGGAGTATCGTCTCGGAGTCACTTTAGCGGAGCTTGGCACTCGGCTGATCGCCAAGAGCCTGGAGAACCATAATCGGCAAATGTAGGTTCGACTCGCACTCTCTCCGCCATTTGTACGATTTTGTGCGCCAACCTGCGATTTTAGACTATTTCGTGCGCGATAACGCGCTGTTGGGCCTCGACGGTTGCGCGTGGCTCAATAATGCAGGAATTGATGCGCACACAATTGTGGCTCAGGCCCAGAATGCCATCGTGCGTTCAGTACGGCCGGATACTCTTGGTTTCAGGGATCATCTCGAAGTCGCCGCGGTGCTCAACGTCGTTTCGGGGGCTGTGCCGCTCCGGAGTTGCGGGCCGCAGTCGAGTATCGACGGATTGCGGCTTCGAGAACGCGTCAGCGGCGCGCACTGCCTCGATTTGACAGTTTAGGTACTGTGTCTTCTGTCTTCAGACGCGTCCGCATCCCACCTGTGGCACGCGAGAATCGCGGAGTGATGAAATTAATGGCGTCAGTTGCGTTTCTGTTGCAGTCTGTCCTGCGGCGCCTCGGACGAAGGCTCGCCGGCCATTTCTCGTTCCGCCGGAAGCCAGAAGTCCATCTCCGAGCTATCCGTCTCGCCGCTTTGCTACCAAAGCCTGTAAGCGTGCTGTCAAATTTTATCCTCCAAACCGCTCATGACATGCTCCCTCTTAAGACATCTTCACATTGGGTTCTCGGCCCCAGACCCGTAACTTGGCTAAGCTATCGACAAAAGACTTGGCGTCCTTGATGCTGCCGAGAGCGATGCACCCCTCATCGAAATTGTCAGCGGCGACGCCGGACTTCGCGAATAGAGGCAGGGCGGACTCGACGTAGCCTATGAATTTGCAATGGGCGAAGGCATCGGCGACAAAATCACGTGCCGAGGATTCCTGCAGAAGCTTGTCCATCGCTTCTTTCGCAGGCAAAAGAGCAACCGCGTCGTACAAGACGGAAGGGCCTCCATCGATCATCTGATCGGCTTCGATCCAGCTTCCGTCGTCGGCTTTGACACCGGTCACTTTAGGCGCGATGATTTCATAGGTCGCTCCGGCTTTGTCGAGGGCGCCTTTCAGACCCTTCAGCAGACCGGCATCGGACCCATCGGTGACGAGGATGCCCAACTTCCGACCCTCAAAGCGTTCGGGACCGTTCTCGAGGATGCTGAGGGCTGGGGACGGATCGAGGTCTTGGCGAGTCGGCACGGCGGCGTCCGCCGGTTTTGGTATCTTCTGCAAACCCAGTTTGCCGGCCACTTTGTTGGCCAGCGTCTCGTCGATGTTCAGCAGATGGGACACCATGCGCTCCCGGATCGCGGGAATTTTTACTTTGCTGAGTTCGAACGTCAACGCAGCGGCAATGTGGGCCTGCTCCCCCATCGTCTGGCTAATGAAGAACTGACGGGCTTGGCTGTAGTGGTCCGCGAAGCTTTCAGCGCGGAAACGGCGCTTGGCGCCTTGCTCGACGTCGGCGAACGGGGTGAAACCGCGCTGCGGCGACTCCCTGGGACCCTCTCCGAAGGAATTGGGCTGGTAGTTGGCGCGTCCGATCGGATTGCGCATGGCCATATGGCCGTCCTGCTGAAAGTGTGCGAACGGGCACTTCGGCGCGTTGATCGGGATGTGAGTGAAATTGGGACTGCCCAAGCGTTTGAGCTGGGTGTCGAGGTATGAGAAATTACGTCCCTGGAGGAGCGGATCGTTAGAGAAGTCTATGCCCGGGGGAACGTTCTGGGTCATGAACGCGACCTGTTCGGTTTCCGCGAAGAAATTGTCGGGCATGCGATCCAGCACCAGCCGGCCCACCGGAACTGGCGGTAGGAGTTCCTCGGGAATCAGTTTCGTCGAATCGAGGACGTCAAATTCGAACTTGTCGGCGAATTCTTGATCGAATAACTGGAGCTGCAATTCCCACTCCGGGAAATTGCCGGTCTTGATCGCCGTCCAGAGATCTCGGCGGTGGAAGTCGGGATCGGCACCGTTGATCTTGACCGCCTCGTTCCAGACAACCGACTGAAGGCCGAGTTTGGGTTTCCAGTGGAATTTGACGAAGGTCGACTCGTTTTTTGCGTTCACGAGCCGAAAGGTATGAACGCCAAAACCTTCCATGAAACGAAACGAACGAGGAATTGCACGGTCCGACATCACCCACATGACCATGTGCATGCTTTCGGGGGTGAGGCTGATAAAATCCCAAAAATTATCGTGTGCCGACTGGGCTTGGGGAAAGGCGCAATCAGGTTCTTCCTTCACCGCATGGATCAGGTCGGGGAACTTTATCGCGTCCTGGATGAAGAAAACCGGGATGTTGTTGCCCACGATGTCCCAGTTGCCCTCCTGCGTATAGAGCTTCACGGCGAAGCCTCGGACGTCCCGGGCCAGGTCGACTGAGCCCTTGCTTCCGGCGACGGTTGAGAATCGAACGAATGCGGGCGTCTTTTCGCCGGCGCGCTGGAATAGGTCGGCTCTGGTGTACTTCGAAAGCGGCTTGTAGTTCTCGAAATAACCGTGAGCCGCATATCCGCGCGCGTGTACGACACGCTCAGGAATGCGCTCGTGGTCGAAGTGGAAGATTTTCTCCCTAAAGTGGAAATCTTCGAGGAGGGTCGGTCCGCGCGGGCCGATCTTCAGAGAGTTCTGGTCATCGGACACCGGACCGCCCTGGGCCGTAGTCAGGACAGCCGTCTTGCCCGCTGACGTTTGATGAAGCTCGCCGCCGTCACCTCGGGTGAGCTTTTGATCGTGAACATTCACCGTCCCGGCAAATGAGCGGGTCGATTTCGTGGTCTTGGCCATGGTACGCATCCCCATAAGGACTTTAGAGTTTTTAGAGTCCTTCAATCCGCCTGCGGAGGTTACGTTCCTCTTGACCGCAATCGTGCCGTTTAGCCCGCCGCGGCGTCCGCCGGGCTGCAGAATCGCGCTTGGTCGGGATGGGCGGGAACTTAGCCCTATCGCGTAGGCCGCTCCGGATCAGGGCGCGCGTCCGGTTCTAGCGGCCGACCCAAGCGGGTCGACGGGTCACTGCGCTGTCGAGACCCGAACATTCTGGCTGATGACTTGGCATTGCTTGTCTGTCGTCAGAAAGGCGATATCGGAGGCGTCTCGGCCGCTTCCAATCCGTACGATGCCCTCGATCGGCGCCAGCCGCGTGGGGTCGATGAGCCACCAACTATTTTCGAGGTAGATTTCGAGATGGCGTGAAAGTCGGGCGGGTCCAATTGCAGCGCGTAGGCACTGACGGCCCGGGCAGGTATACTCAAAGCCCTGGCCAACGTGATGCC
>JALYIN010000390.1 GCA_030775765.1 Verrucomicrobiota bacterium | reverse complement strand
AAATAACGCCAGCCCCCAGGAATCCGACGCCGGTCAGGATTCCCTGGATGACGCGGCTGATCGCGTTCGGGTCCGCGGTCAGGCGGCCGTCCGGCGCTCGGAGGATTAGGAGCGCCGCGGCGGCGGCGCCGAGGCTAACGAGCGCGTGAGTGCGCAGGCCGGCGGGTTTCCCATGCAGTTCGCGATTTAACCCGAAGAGCGCGCCGACGACGAGGGCGGCGCCCAAACGCAGGGCGGTTTCTTCATTTCCGCTTAAGACCACGGACTGCATTGAGCCGGAACCTGGTGGCAGAGAGCAAGCCTTTTTGCGGATGGAATCACGCGGCCGACTGCTGCTGCGCCTCGAAGAAGAGCGCCAGGATTTTTTTGTCTTCCTCGATCCGCGCGACCAGGTCCTCTGGCTTCACCCGGCGGTCGGTCCGGAAAATAAACAAGACGTCGTCCGCCCCTTCGATCGTGAGATGATCCAGCGATGTCAGGGCGTTCCGCAGGGCCGGGCTGAAAATTGCCCGGAGCGCAGGTTCGTCCTGCCCGCGGAGGATGTCCTGGTCGCTGAAACCCGGCGAGTCGGGGAAGTTCACATCGGTTTGTCCGAACATTACTCCGATCTTGGAAAAGAGCGTTTCCGGAAAGAGAAGGAACGACGGCAGCTTCAGCAGGGCGCTCGCAGCCGGCCGATGGTTTGATGAGTGGTGTGCTGCGATTTGCCGTAACCGACGGTGTATTCGTATTCGAAAAGAACGAAGTTGAGTTCGTCCGTGCGTGAAACCTTCAGCACATTCGAAACGGCTGGATTTCGGCCAGTCTCCGCGAGATAGCAACCGACAGGCAGTTCGCTGTCCGTAGCCATCGGCGTGGGGCGAAAGGTGAAGCCGCGCGAACGCGCCAGCTCCTCGATTTTCTTAGTCCGCTCCTGCTCGAAGTACTTCGAGATCAGGGTAAGGATCCCGCCGACAACGACCGCGATTATCATCCAGGGCCAAAAGGAGTCGGAACTTTTTGCGAGAAAAAGTCTCTCTGCGGTAACCGGGGCGGCTAAGGACGTTTGCGCGCGGAACACGAGGGCCGCGCTGAGCAGCGCCGCGATTCTGAAGCCGTAACGGTTTCGCACGGCGGCCATTTTCTCCGGCCGAGTCGGCTGTGACAAGGCTTTGTAGGGCAGCCGCATCGGTTGCCATTTTATTGATTCGGCAAGCGGAGCGCTTGCTCTACAATTCCTTCCGGCGATGAAACCGATTCCGCTTCTCGATTACGTCGGCAGTCCGATCTTGTGGACGCTTTTTGCCGTGCTGCTATTCCTGCAATGGAAGTATCCGTTGCGGCGCCGGCATTTCGCTGTGGTGCGGCGACTGGTGCGCAATTTCGTGATGTCGGTGCCGGCGTTCGTGATTCTTCGGCTCGCGCTGGTGCCGATACCGTTCGCGCACACCTACTGGGCGCAACGCAACGGGATTGGCCTCCTCAACTGGATCAAGTTTCCGGGAATTGTCTCGGCCGTCGTGGCGTTTCTGTTGATGGACTGGGCGTATTACTGGTGGCATTGGGCGATGCACCGCGTGCCATTCTTCTGGCGGTTCCATAACGTTCACCACACCGATCTCGACCTCGATGTGACCACCGCGGCGCGCTTCCACTTCGGCGAGATCGTGTTGTCGCTTCCCTTCCGGCTTCTCGTCGTGGTGCTGCTCGGGATCCCGCCGCTGGTCTACCTGATCTTCGAGATCGTGTTCGAATCGGCCAGCGTCTTCCATCATTCAAACTGGCGGCTCTCGTTGGGCGTCGAGCGCGTTCTGAATCACGTCATCGTTACGCCCCGGATGCACGGGATTCATCATTCCATCGTCGAACGCGAGACCGATTCGAACTGGGGCACAATTTTTTGCTGGTGGGACAAAATTCATCGCAGCCTCCGGCGCGATGTTCCGCAGGCAGAGATCACCATCGGGGTGGCGGCGTTCCGTGATGAGCAGGAGCTGACCGTGGGCAAGCTGCTCACGCTGCCCTTCAAGGAACAGCGGCCCTGGCAACTTCCGACCGGCGAGATCCCTGAGCGGGCACCGAAACCGGTGAGCGAATTGCAGCCGTAACGATTCGTAGTCAACCGCACCGGTTGCCAGGTTTCGGCCCGGCCTGCGGAGCGCGGGCCGTCCAATTGCAGAGGCCACGAACCACGTGACACGTATCCGCGCGGACTGATACGGTGCGCGGGATGGAACCCGCAGACTGGACTTCGCTGACGGATGAGCAGCTTCTCGAAAAGCGCATCTCGAAGCTGGGATTGCGACTCGAAGGGTCGGAACTGGAACCGCTGATCAAGCAGCTCCACGACGAGCTTTTCGCGAAGGGCCTGACGTTTCGTCCTCCGTATCACATTGGCGATGAATGGTTCGTCCCCGTCGGGATCCCGGCGATCTTCGTGCCGTTTTTTCTCGTGCATGATCGGCTGCGCGCACTGGAGAAAACGATGATGCTCGAAGTCGAAGGCGGAACGCGCGACTGGTTCATGAGACTGATCCGCCACGAGGCGGCGCACGCCTACAG
>JALYIN010000389.1 GCA_030775765.1 Verrucomicrobiota bacterium | reverse complement strand
TTCAGAGAAGCTGCGCCAATTTTAGATCGCTAATAAGACCGCGGACCATCACGCTGTCCGAGACAAATTCAAAAAATGAAAGAAAGGAAATCACCGTGAAAACTAAATCTGCTCGCCTTCTGACTCTCGTGATCCTGGCGATGCTCGCGAATCCGGCGATCGCCAATCCAGGGGCCTACACGCCTCCGTCCGGAAGCACCGAACGCAAAACCATTCTCGACGCCTATCGTGCGGAATGGATAAAGCCCGACTCGATCAAGGATGTGATCTTTGTCGTCACCCATCTCAAAGTGCACGACGGCTGGGCCTGGCTGGAGGTGAATCCCAAATCTTCCGACGGCAGCCAGCAGTTCGAATCCGAGCAGGGGCTTCTGCACAAGGAGGGCGCTGGATGGAAAGTCCTGCAACGCAAGTCCGGCACTACCGCCAGATATTTCAAGAACCTGAAGGCAAAATTTCCAGCCGTCCCGACCGATATCTTTCCGCCAGCGTGATGTAGTCGCGCCGAAGATCACTCGGTCGACGATATTTTGTGTGACGCTGTCCCCGCGGCGCTTTGTCGCGGCGAAGCAGTCACGCCACGACAGAGCGGGGCGGCGACAGCGCCGAATTTGAAGTGAACATGAAACGGCTGTTTGTCAGCATCGAGCTTCTGGATTCCGTTCGGCAAGGTCTCGCTGAATTAGATCCACATCTGCGCGGCGTGCACTGGCTCGAGCCGCGGCAAATGCATTTGACGCTGAGCTTCCTCGGAAATGTATCGAGCGAAACCCAGGAGCGCCTCATGGAAAAGCTGTGCGCGATTTCCTGGAAATCGTTCTTTCTGCCGCTCGTCGGTCTCGGAACCTTTCCGGGGAAGGGCTGGCCGAAGATCGTCTGGATTGGCGTCGGAACCGGTCATCCGCATTTATTTCAATTGCACAAACGCGTCCAGGAAGCCCTCCCTGCCGCCGGGCTCGAGCCGGACCTGCGCGCGTTCCATCCCCACGTCACCCTCGCCCGTTGCCGCGACGTCTCGCCGGAAATGATCCGACCTTTCCTCAAAGCCCACGCCGCCTTCGATGCCGGCATGATTCACGTCGAATCGTTCTGCCTGAATTCCAGCGAGCTCACGCCCGCCGGTTCCGTTTACACGACTGAATTGATCATCCCTGCCCTGTAGCCACGGCGCTGCGTCGCCGTGTCCGGACAACGCGAAACCAGAACGCCTCGACACAGCGAGGCGGCTACAGAAAGACCGCTACGCTTTTCGATAGTGGTCCGCCAGCGGGTAGCTCCGCGCGACGAGGCCAAACGCAAGCGCGGCGGCAAACGCAAACCCGGCGAAGAAAAACATCTGGAATGCCCTTACCTCGAATCCGCTCGATTTGATGAAGGCAATCACACTGTCGTTTTTCACTCCGGCATTCACCACCAGCACCCAGAGGTTGCCGATCGTCACCGACAAACTCCAAAACGCCATGATCACTCCCTTCATCGCCAACGGCGCCTGGCTGTAAGCAAACTCGAGTCCGGTCGCGGACACGAGCACCTCGCCGAGCGTGAGCAGCGCATATGGCAACACCTGCCATGTGATCGAGAACGCGGTGCCGCCATTTAGCACCACCTGCATTGCGCCCACGACGATCCAGGAGAGTCCGGCGAACGCAATCCCCACCGTCATCCGCCGCAGCGCTGTCGGTTCGTATCCCCGCCGCCGCAGCGCTGGATAAAGCACCAGGTTATTGAATGGAATGAGCAACATCACCAGCGCCGGATTGAGCGCCTGCATTTGTGACGACTGGAACCAGTTCGGCTTCGTCATCGCGTCCGCCTGCAATACCCAGGTCGACGCTTTCTGGTCGAAGAGCGACCAGAACGGCGTCACCAGCGCGAAGAGCACCAGCACCCGTAACACGGAGCGGACGCCCGCGATCGCTTCCTCGGAATGTTTGCCGCGCGCCGCGTCCAGCTGCAGCCGCACGCCGATTCCACCAAGCCCGATCACCGATACCAGCGCGAGGCACGCCGCGATCACAAATCCGAGTTTCGGGATCAGCAGGAGCGATCCGATCGCCGCAGCTACGCCGACGCCCGCCATCACCCGACCGCGCACATCCGCGCCGAGCGCCGTGCGGCAAACGTTAAGAAACGAATGCGGATCGGGCGGCGTCGGCGGCAACATCACGTATTGCTTGCGCGCGATCCACAGGACGAAGGTGGAAACGAACATGAGCACGCCCGGAATTCCAAACGCAATACTCGGCCCGAGGCTGCGCAAAAAAATCGGCATGAGCCCGGAGGCGAACAACGAGCCGAAGTTGATGATCCAGTAGAACGCGTCAAAGACGACCTTCGCGCGATGCTTGTTCGTCTGGTCGAACTGATCGCCCACGAAAGCCGACACGCACGGTTTGATCCCGCCGGAGCCGAGCGCAATCAGCGAAAGCCCGACGTAGAAGCCGATGCGGTTGAAGACAAAGAACGCGAGGCAGGCTTGCCCAAGGCAATAGACCAGGCTGAGCCAGAAGATCGTGTTGTATTTCCCAAAGAACCGGTCCGCGATCCATCCGCCGAGCAACGGGAAAAAATAAACGCCGATGACGAAAGTATGAAACACCTCCTTCGCCGCGCCCCCCCGCTCCGCTTCCGGCAAATAAAGGAACAGCGACGTGGTCAGGAACACCGTCAGGATGTTGCGCATCCCGTAAAAGCTGAACCGCTCGCACCCTTCGTTGCCGATGATGTAGCGAATCTGCCGCGGAATCGGCGCCCTCGGATCCGGCACTGATGGCGCCGATGGGACAGCCAACGCCGGATCGATCACATCCGTCTTCATCGCCGCGAGCGTCGGTTGCACCGCGCTTCGGCGCAATCACAAAGACGCACATCGCCGCGGGTGACTAGGACTTCAAAGGTTCACTAACGAGAAAAAGATGAGCGACTCCGAATGCTTTCGGAGTTCACTGCATCGCCTGGGTTAGGCCTCATTGCCCATGCGTAATCCAGATTACTTCACCGGTCTTTGCGCGTATCACCGTTACTGCCACACCGCCGAGCGTATCCGGGGGAAGGTAACCAGAGACGACCCAGAAATCGCCGGAACGAACCGCAAAAAAAGGGCGCTGTTTTTCAATCTCTTTGCTCCCATACACTGCGCCAGCAACGGCGCAATGTATCGCCTGCGCGACCTCTCCGTTAGGGACGACCAAGCTATCGCCCGGCAGAGGTGCTTTCTGCTGCAACGCTTCTTGCACGGCTTTTTCAATTTCTTCGCGGGTAGCCTCAACTGCACCAGCATCCGGGAGGGGCCAAGCGCAGAGCGATGATGCCGTGATGATCAAGAACAGTGTACGCATAGACCTAACGAGACACAAGATCAGCGACCGCTGGCGAGAGTGCGTGTCGCTGCAGGTTTAGGTGTGGAATTCATCGAAAGCTAGAACGCGGAGCGGCCAGCGGTTCGCTGCATCGCTTGGTTAGACCGCAGCGCACATATCTCGGGCAGCGCAGTAAGAGAAG
>JALYIN010000388.1 GCA_030775765.1 Verrucomicrobiota bacterium | reverse complement strand
GCGTACAATCGGCGAAATAAGGAGAGGAGACAGAGAAATGTGATGAAACGTTCACCTCGGTTTACGGGCGTGAGGCCGCGTCTGACAGGGCAAGATCGAGATCGTCACGTTGCGAATGAGCGCGTTTGCAGTAAATTCTCTGCACGGGGGCGCACTGGTTTCGACTCATTGTTGGAAACGCAGGCGGCATGTCGAGGATGGTTCGTTGGCCTCGTTAAAATCCGGACCAAAACAAATAAACGCAGATCACCAAGATCTCGCTCTCGCGGCTTAATTGACCGCGATGTTTCCGGCTAGACGCCTGCTATGGTCGGGAACATGGACAGCAGGCTAATCGTCGGGCGGAGCGACCGCGTCTGGCGGTGAAAGGATTTCGTGGACGCTCGGGGGCCGGCAGTGTGCCGGTGCAAAGTTCGGCTCCCTAAATAAATTGCCGGCTACACATGTAGAAGCTTGCGTAGATAGCTTCGAGGACAGGGGTTCAACTCCCCTCGCCTCCACCTCTTTTCTACGGCGCCCCGAAGAGGATTCCGAGTCGCGAACTAGGGAACCCCGGCAGATCAGCTGTCCCCAGTGGGGTTTTCCCACCCGCCGATGTCTCAGTACCCCCATTTCGCGTGGTGCTGAGTCTTTGGACACGATTTTTCCTCGCTGAAAGGGAGCTGGCACAGCCACTGCTTATAGTAATTATAGTCAGAACAGAAACTATAAGAATCCACTCCATGAAGAAATCACTCCTCGCCGGCCTCTTCCTCGCCTTCGCAGCCTCTTCGTCCTACGCGGACGCGCTGCTGTTCACCGTCAGTTCCACCCCTTATGATCGCCAAATGACCCGGATTCGTCCGGTGTTGACCGCCCCGGCCCACGCCGCGAGCTCACAAGTCTCAGTCGCCTTGGTGAACCAGTGGATGTCCGATCTCCGCTCGATCCCGTACGGGTTTACTGCCGTTTGGAAAACGCCTGCTGAGGCCCAGTCAGGAGACCCTGCCGACTGCAAGGCAAAGGCCGTGGCTCTCTACGAGAAAATGCGCGACAACGGCGCCACGAACGTTCGCCTGGTGATCGGGAAGCGGACCGCCATGAGCCGCCAGACTCATGCCTGGCTCGCCTGGGACACGCAAAACGGCAGCTATGTCCTGGATCCGACCTTCAACTGGGTGGCGTGCACCCCAGCGCAAGTGGGAAAGAGAAATTACCAGCCTCTCTACGCGTATGCCGGCAGCAAGAAGTTCCGCGCTGCCTCCGCGCTGGTCGCCCAAAACTAATTTCTGGAGTAGTCTGAACACGAGAGAGCGGCCCTTCCCCTGGGGTCGCTTTTTTCGTTTTCGCGTGAAACGGAAATAACGTGGCCTCGCGCAATTGCGCTTGCGGAGGGCCCGGTGAATCGTGCGGCGCTTCCTTTGCCGATGAAAGCGGTCCTTGCCTTTATTTCGCTGTTGTCGCTCGCCGCCTGTGCGACTTTCGATTCCCCCGGCCGGGCGCGACAATTGGTGGGCAATTGGCGTTACATGGATCAGGTTCAAAGCTGCCAATACTCTTTCAAAGACGATGGCTCATTTACCGGCGAGGTAATGCTGCGGAAGAAACTGATTTCCAAATTTAAGGGCCGGTGGTCGGTCCGGGACCAGACCGTACTCTACAGTTACGTGAGCGATTCGCTCGGCCGCATTCCAGCTGGCGCAACCGACCGCGATCAACTCCTCAAGATCAATAAGGACTCTTTCGTTATCCAAGCGGCCAACGGCGATCGCCGTCGCTACGTGCGGATTCCGTAGCCAGGCAAGACGAAGAGCTTGCCATTTCCGCGGCAACCGCAGATAAGGCTTCCCAAGAAAGCAGAATTGGTGCTATAAAAACAACAATGGCCATATTTATCGCACATCCCCTCTTCTGCGGATGCCTCGTATGACAAGAATTTTCTCCCGGTCTTCCCTTTGCCTGGTCACCGCTCTCCTGGTGCTGCTCTTTTCCACCGGTTGCCGACAGCGCGTGGTCTTGACCCCGGGAGAAGACGATCTGGTCGTCCTGAACGGCTGCGTCGTGTCGGCCTGCAATTACCTCGCCGTAGTTAAGACCCAAAACGCTCTCGACAAAAACTTCTGGGCGAAAATCCTGCTCGTCCGTTTCGAGAATCATCCTGCCGGCCATGCCTACTGCGTTTGGGAGACGGAAGGGAACATCTATGGATATGACCGCAACTCGGGCGCGTTTCCGATCCCGGTTTACACGCGCGACCCGCGATCGATCGCGATCGTTTTGGCGCAGGAACTTTCGCGGATTCTGAATGAACCGATGGCCGTGAGCCAGGCTGAGTTCGTCAACGCGAATGAGACCCAGCTGTACACCTTCGGTGCCCTCGAGCAGACGGCCCCCACGTCGCCAATGGCGTTGTTTGTGCAGGGGCCGTCGTTGACCAAGCCCTGACGCAGGCAAAAAAGAGCGCGACCGTTTCGGATCGCGCTGCGAAAGCCAAAGGAACGTAACGTAACTTTATATTGGGTGAGTAACTTCCTGGCTCGCGCGAAGATCTAAAGCAGCGGGCATGCCGCTGCTGGCAGCGGGGCTGATTATTTTTTCTTCGTCGCCGCGCCCCAGATTTTCTCGAGGAAACCGACGCGGCCGGAACCAACGTGATACGCTTCGTAATCAGCGTGATTCTTGAGATAGTATTTCTGGTGATACTCTTCGGCCGGATAAAACGGTTGGGCGGGCAAAATCTCGGTGACGATCGGCTGCGAAAACTTGCCGGATTTGCCCAGCATTTCTTTCGACGCTTCCGCGGCCTTTTTCTCCTCGACGCTGCTGTAGAAAATCGCGGCCTGATAACTTAGCCCGATGTCGTGGAACTGGCCGTCGGCTTGAGTCGGGTTAATATTTCGCCAGAAAATGTCGAGCAGTTGTTCGTAAGAAATCTGCGTCTGGTCGTATGTCACTTCGATCGCCTCGCGATGCTTGGTCCGATGCGCGGAAACTTTTTCGTAGGTTGCGTCCTCCGCACTTCCGCCCGTGTAGCCGACGACGGTTTTGACAACCCCTTTGGCATTATCGTAAGGCGGTTGCATGCACCAAAAGCAACCGCCCGCGAAGATCGCAGTTTTGGTGGCGGCGGGCGTTGGTTCCGCTCCGTGCGAAACCAGGGCTGCGACAGCGAAGAGTGAAGCAAAAATCTTTTTTATCATCTGACGTGTTGTCCTCCGATCGTTCCGCAACCATAGCAAGCGAGGTGGAACTCGTCCCGGTTAATTCTTTCGCACCTCTCGATTTCGAAGGGATCTATGGCAGACATGCACCCATAGAAGTCGATCTCGGTTGCGGTGATGGTTCTTTTCTCGCGGCCCTTGCCAGCGAAAACCCCAACACAGATTTCTTGGGCATTGAGCGTCTAGTTGGCCGGGTGCGCAGCGCCTGTGGGAAGATCGCGCGGAGCGGACTGAAGAATGCACGCGTCATTCAGTTCGAGATCTCTTATGCCCTCGACCGGCTGCTCCCTGAGAATTCCGTCGCGTCGTTTCACCTTATGTTTCCCGATCCGTGGCCGAAACGGCGCCACGCGCCGCGGCGCTTGGTGAGCGAAAAATTTCTTGCCTCGCTCCATCCTGTGCTGGCCGCGAACGGGACCGTGCGAATCGCGACCGATGATACCGAGTATTACGGGCAAATAATGCGTCTCGTTTCAGAGTCTTCCCTTTTTACGGTCGTCTCGGACGCGGTGCCGGCAACTGCGATGAGCAAGTTCGAAAGGCAGTTTACGCTCGACGGAGTCAGGATTCATCGCCTGACGCTGCGAAAGGTTTCACCAGTGACATAACCCGTCGCTTCCCACCTCTCGCGAAACAACCGGATCTGCACCGCGCCAGTTTCATCCTGGCGAAACAATTTTATTCCACGGCTGCGGACAGCGTCCGTCCATTCCTCCTTGAGCCGCTCGCTCTCCGGGAAATCGCGCGACGTCGCGACGATCGCCTCCGGTTGAACGCGATCGAGAAATTCAGGGGATCCCGAATCACCGGAATGATGCTGCCCTTTGACCAGGATGTCGGCCCGCAAATCCGGGTAATTTCGCAGAAGTACGCGTTCGGTTTCGGCGCCGCTGTCAGACATCAGAAGCGCCCGTGATTTTCCCGACACGAACAGCTGAACGACGAGCGTCTGGTCGTCAGCGTGATCGCCTTGGAAAACTGCCGGCGGAAAAAGGACGCGGGCCGTGATTTCGCGCGCGAGTTTGAATTCATCTCCTGCCTGGAGGCGTCTTCGAGCGAGTTTCTCGGCGGTAACCAACTCGATGAACTTTCTGTGAAGCGACGAGCGGTCCTCCGTCATCGTGCCCATCAATTGTCGCGGCATAAATTCGAGCAGCACGCCGGCCGCGCCACCGAGATGAGCGGCGCCTCCGTGTGTGAGGACGAGGCCGTCGAGCTGGTTCACGCCGCGGGCGCGCAGGTATGGCAGCAGCACGCGATCGTAATCGCGCGCCGGACCGGCATCGATGAGCCAATCGCGACGAGCACTTCGCAGATGGACGGCCGCGCCCGATCTCAGATCGAGCGCATTGATCTCCAAAAGTGCGCCGCTCGGACGGTGTGGATGTTCGACGTAAAAATGACCGCCCGGTATTTGCGCGAACAAACTCACCGCTCCGAGGATGAGTTTCGTGAGCGCCCAATTTGCGTTGTTAAAGACCACCGAAATCCAGGACGAAACCGGCGCCATGACCAGCGAGAGCAACGCGCCCGCCAGGACGAAGAACGCGATCGGCACCACAACAAGATTGGCCGCGAGGGAGATCAGCGTGACCAGGTGATAATACCAAACCATCAACGACAGCGATCCGATCCACGCCGCGAATGAGACAGACCCCGCGCGCGCCAGCCAGACCAGGAAGTTATTCTGCGCCCGCCGGCGCGGACTGAAGAGAGTCCGCGGCAGGAATGGATCAGGTGCGAAGCGTCGGCTGAGAAAACGAAAGCTCGGTCCCTGGAGGACGAGAATGGCGGCTACGACGCAAAAGGAAAGTTGGAAGCCCACGGCGAACAATTCGTTCGTATCCCACCACAGAATGAGAGTCGCCGCGGCCGCGAGACTATTGAAGGCAAATGCTTTTCGTTCCGCGATGAAGCCGCCGAGCAAGACAGCGCTCATCACCGCCGCGCGCACGCTCGAGGTGTGAAGTCCCGTGATCGCCGAGTAAAACAGCAGAGCGGGAATAATCAGCAGGGTCGCCCATTTTCGCGGTAACCGGGCCACGGTCGCGAGGATCCACAGAAGGCTGGCCACGATGCCGACGTGCAAACCGGCTACGGCGAACAAATGCAACGTTCCCGTTTGCTGAAACGGCTCTTCAATGTCTTCGGCAGTTTTGTGGCGCAAACCGAGCACCATCCCGTTGATGGAACTGGTAACGTCCGGCGAATTCTCCAAGCCGCGGCGCAGCGTAGCCTCCATCGAGCCGCGCGATTTTTGCGCCGCCCACAGAAGGCGATTGCCACCGCCGCTGCTCAGCACCGCGCCGTTTTCCGCGTAGCGTAATATCAACGCGCGATGGACATCCTCTCGCGCCAGATAAGTTCGCAGGTCGAACTCGCCAGGATTTCGCGGCCCTTCGATTTTTTGCGCGGTACCGAAGAGCCGCACGTCATCGCCGAATTCGACCGCATGCCGCCACCGCGCCAGAAATTTCGCGCGGCACGGCTGCGTCTGGCCATCGATCTCGATCGACTCCGCCTCTAATAAGAATGAGGCAGTCC
>JALYIN010000387.1 GCA_030775765.1 Verrucomicrobiota bacterium | reverse complement strand
GATCCGAAAGTGCGCCAGCCCGATATCACCCGGGCACGGAAAGTTTTGGGTTGGGAACCGAAGGTCGAGTTCGACGAAGGAATCGCGAAGACGATTGAGTATTTCAAAGGTTGCCTGGAGCGAGGCGAGTTGGGGGAACGGATCACCTAAAGGAAGCTCCAAACCCCAAGTACCAAGCTCCAAGGAACCTCCGAAATCCAAGCACCATACAGAACGCTGGTCGCGCGTCGGTGTGGGGGTTACGTCGTTCGAGCAAATCCAGGAAATCTTCGGTCCAAATGATCAAAGGAGACTTCGCACTGCCTTTATTTCAGTCTTGAGGTTTGCGAATTGTTTGGACTTTGGGAATTGGGTTTTGAGATTCTTAGATTGTCATGTCCCCCCGGACGCCCATCATCACGCTTAATCTCGGGTCGCAGAGCATCGAGCTGGCTCAGTTTCACACTCAGGGGCGAGGCCGGTTGATCCTGGCCGGCTATCAGTCTCGGGAACTTGTTCCAGCCAGCGAAGAAATGCGCGCCGCGCAGATCGTGGCGGCGCTGCGAGAAATGATGAGAGATCTGCGCATCCGGGGCGGCAACGTCATCTACACCGTAGCGGAGGAGATGGTTTTTTCGCGCTTCGTGAGATTGCCGGCGATCGAGGAGGAAAAGATCGAACGGATCATTTTTTTTGAGGCGCAACAGAACGTTCCCTTTCCGCTCGATGAAGTGGTCTGGGATTATCAGATCGTCGGGGGCGGCGCGGAGGAGCAAATCGAGGTGGTCCTCGCCGCCGTCAAGGCCGACTGGCTCGAGAAGACCAATAGCGCGGTCGAGGAGACAGGTCTGCGCCCTTGCATTGTCGATCTCGCGACGATGGCGCTCTACAACGCCTTTTGCTACAACTACCGCGAACTAAGCGGTTGCTCGCTGCTGATCGATATTGGCGCGCGTACGACGAATCTTCTGTTCATCGAACCGGGAAGGATTTTCACTCGGAGTGTCCCGATTGGCGGGAGTTCCATCACGGCCACCATTGCCCGGGAATTCAACGAGCCATTCGCCGCTGCTGAGTTTCGCAAGAAGCGAGACGGCGCCTTGAACCTGGCAGACGGTTTGGATGCGGACGTGGCACGGGTGACAAAAATCGTGCGTCACACGATGACGCGCTTGCATGCGGAAGTGATGCGATCGGTCAGTCACTATTGCACGCAGCAGCAAGGGAACGTCCCGGAGCGTGCTTTTCTCTCCGGCGGCGGCGCCAGCACCGCACATATCCAGGAATTTTTTCAGGAGAAATTGCGGCACCCGGTCGAGTTCTTTAATCCCCTGCGCAACGTGGCGATCGAAGACCTCCCGGACGCCGAGGCGATTTTGCAATCGGCCCATTTGCTGGGCGAGCCGGTAGGTCTTGCGCTGCGAATGGTAACCAGCTGCCCGATGCAATTAAACATTCGCCCGGCCAGGGTCGAACGCCGAAAACGATTGGAGGAGAAGCGGCCGTTTTTTATCGCGACGGCAGCGTGCCTTCTTCTGGGCCTGTTCGGCTGGGGCGCCTACTACGCGCACGCGGCGCAGATCATCCGTCGCAGGACCGGAGAGGTCGAATCGAAGGTCGCGGTGATGCAACAAACGGAGCGGCAGCTGAACCGTGTGCGCCAGCAGACCGCGATGCTCGATAAGGTGGCCACCCCGCTGATCGCGGCGATCAACGATCGCAGTTTCTGGCCGTTACTTCTCGAAGACCTGAACGCGCGCCTCCCGAAGGAGGACATCTGGATCACCGAACTGGTACCGACATCGGCTGGGAAACCGCTCAATGCTCCCGAATCGCGCACTGCCCTCGCCGGCGCGACGGCCGCAGCGCCCGCGATCGATGGCTTACTCGTGCGCGGCCTGTATTTGTCTAACCCGAAACAGCAAGAAGTGGTGGTCGATTATTTCCGGAACCTCGTCGACTCGCCTTGGTTCGCGATCGACCCGAAAAACCAGGCGAAATACCTCAAGCCCACCACGCCCACGAACACCGAGTGGGCGTTCCCCTACGAGTTGCGCCTCGATCTGAAAACGCCGGTGTCACTGCCATGAACCGACGCCGGGGCGCCATGACCTGGTTCCGCGAGAATCCATTCCTCAGCCGATTCCTGATCGCGAACGGCGTGTGCCTTCTCGGCGCCACGTGGTTTTTCTTCAGCGCGAAGAGCGATTTTGAAGAAGCCTCCAAGCGTTTTGCCAACACGGCGTCCGAGCTGAGTCGGCTGGAGCGACTCGCGCCGTATCCGAGCGCGGACAACCTCCGCAGGATGAAGGCGCATGCCGAGGATTACGCGAGCGCGCTGGCGAAATTGAAGGACGAGCTGAAGCTGCGCGTCACCCCGATCGCGCCGATGGCGCCGAACGAATTCCAATCGCATTTGCGCGTGGCGATGAACGTCGTGGTGGAAAAGGCACGCGAGAACAAGGTGAAGCTGCCGGACAAATTCTTCCTCGGCTTCGACGAGTTTGCTTCCGCGTTGCCAAACGAAGCGGCTGCGCCGTTGCTCGGTCAGGAGCTGGTCCAGATTGAATGGCTCCTTCGCAGTCTACTCGACGCGCGCGTGGAATCGCTCAGTGCTTTCCGGCGCACTCCGTTGCGAGAGGAACGCGAGAAGGCGGCGACGACGAGCCTGCTCGAACGCAATGTCGTCGAGTTCACCTTCGTTTCGACGCCGGCCGCGGCGCGCAAAGTCGTCAACCAGATCGCGGGAGCGAGCCAGCAGTTTTGTATCATTCGCGTGCTCCATGTCCGGAACGAAAAAGATAAAGGCCCTCCGCGGGAGGCCGGTGGCGAGACGACGGCTCCGAGCATCCCATCGCCCCGGCCGGCAGCCACATCGTCGCCCGCCGCGGCGCTGAATTTCATTGTGGGCAACGAGAAGATCGAGACGACTGCGAAAATCGAGATGGTGAGGTTCACATTTTGAAGGAGTCTAAACTGGTGGATCGCGCGCTCCGTCGCGCGCTGGCGAAAATGGCGGCGACGCCACGTCGATCAAATATCGAGCGACGGAGTGCTCGATCCACCAGATGACCTGGCTCCGCACCAACTACGAGCGGGCTGCCGTCTTGGCCGCGGCGTTGTTCCTTCTCAGTTCTTCGGTGCTGATCACCCGAAACGCCTGGCAATTCGACGAGAACTTTGCATTGCATCCCGCGCCGGCGCCAAAAGCCGCGGCGCCGCCGCCGAAGGCCGTGGAGATGCAGCAGGCGATGGAGAAATTGCAGCAGCCGGCGCAATGGACCTTCAACAGCCGCTCCGGTCTCTTCGTGCCGGAGAAACATTTCATCGGCGCGGACGGACAGCCGGCGACCTTACAGACCACCGAAGTGCATCCCCCCGTACCTAACGAATGGTTGGAACAGTTCGCCCTCCCGATCGCCGACGGCGATGTCCTCACCCAGGACGCGGATGGCGACGGATTCAACAATTTCGAGGAATGGCAGAATCACACAAACCCGACCGACAAGAGCGCGCATCCGCCGTTCATCGCGAAGCTGAAGATGAAATCGTTCGCGCTGGAGCCGTTCAAGCTCGTCTTCGCGTCATGGGTGGACGATACCTTCGCGCTCAACACGAACGACCTAAAGGAGCCGACGCAATTCCTGAAGATCGGCGACTCGATCCGCGGGACAAAATTCCAGGTCGTGAAGTTCACCGAGAAACACGAGACGAACAAATACGGCACGAAGGTCGACGTCTCGGAGCTGACGGTAGAAAATAATGAAACGCACGAATCGCTCAGCCTGGTAAAGGAGAAGATCATGATCTCGCCGGAGTCGGTGGCGAATTTTGTTTACGAATGGGGCGGGCGAAAAGAATTCGCAGTGAAAAAAGATCAAGAATTTGCATTGAAACCGGAGGAGCAAATCAAATACAAGTTGATCGATGTTCTCCCCCGCAGAGCAATCATCGTCGATACGCAGAAGCCGGACGCCCCCATCGAGGTCCCTCTGCTCTCTCCGTAACGCGGCGTCGCGGCAATCAACAAGAAGCGCTTTCCAAACCGCCTTCTTCATTAATTCGCGGCGACGCCGCGCAAGAATAACCGGCGATTTGAAAATCGCCGCTCCTTGTTAGAAGCCCCGAGGTAATCCCCCTATGAACAACGTATCATCCTTGTTTTCGTGGAAGTTTTCGCTGGCGGCTGCACTGGGGCTGATGCTTTGCACGGCCGCGCTTGCGCAGAACACAAACAAAGTCGCGGAGCGCGAAGCAGCGCGGCGGCAGGCGGCGCTTCCCCGCGGGCAGGAAGCGCTCGGGCGGGCCAGGGCGGCGATGGCGGAGGGGCATTACACCGTGGCGCACGAAGAATTTCGCGCGGCGCTGACCTTTCTGCCGGACGCGGTGATCAGCGAAAAATCCCACGACGAAGCGGTGGCCGGTTTCTGTGCGAGTGGGATGAAACTCGCCGAGCGGAAGGTGGCCCAAAGCAAGTACGGGGAGGCCGAAGCGATTTGCCGCGAGATGCTGAGTAACCGTTACGATCCCACCTGCCGGTCCGCCGCCGAAATGCTGGCGCGGTTACAGGCGCCGGGCGCCGTCAATCGCACCGTGGGCCCGAAATTTCTCTCGAAGGTCGAGGAAGTGAAAAAGCTCCTGGTCGATGCGGAAGGTTATTATATGAGCGGCCGATACGACCTGGCGTTTAAGAAATACGAGCAAGTGCTCGCGCTCGATCCCTACAATGTCGCGGCCCGCCGCGGCGAGGAACGGCTCAACCTGACGAAGACGCATTACGGCGAGGAAGCGTACAACGAGACGCGTTCGCGCCAGCTGTGGGAAGTCCAGAAGGGTTGGGAGGAGCCGGTGAAAAAATATAGTGAGACCGTCGGCCCGATCACCGACGCGTTCGCGAAAGATGTCACCGGCACAGCGCGGATCACGGCCAAGCTCAACAGCATCATCATTCCGAGGATCGAGTTCCGCGACGCGAGCATTCGCGAAGCGATCGAGTTTCTCCGGCAACAGGCGGCGGAAAACGATCCGGGCGCGGACGGTCGCAAAGGCGTGGACATCGTCCTGCGCCTGAACACGCAGGGAACTCGCGCTGAAACGACCTCAACAACGACAACGAGCACTGTGATTTCTTCCACGTCCACTGCTCCGCGTCTCTCGCCGGAACCAGCTGCGGTTCCGGCACCTCCGGTTCCCACAACGATCTCCGCCCCGTCGGTTGGTCCCGCTGAGGCACGCATCACGATCACCCTCAATCAGATTCCGCTGGGCGAGGCGCTCCGTTACATCGCGAGCCAGGCTGGATTGAAAGTGAAGATCGAGCCGTACGCGATCTCGATCATTCCGATCAGCGAGCTGAGCAATGACCTGCTGACGAAGCAGTATCGCGTGCCGCCCGGCATTATCTCTGGATCGCTGAATCCGAGCGGCTCCGCGTTGAATCAACCGGCGGCAAATTCCCGGACGGCTACGCAGACGACGGGGACCGCGAAAGACACCCAGGAATCGACTGGCGGCCGCCTTTTGGTCAATCGTGAAGGCGCGAAAGAATTCTTGGAAGGCCAGGGCGTTTCCTTTTCCGTGCCCGGTTCGAGTGCGAATTTCGTGCCGCAGAGCAGCCGCCTGATTGTGCGCAATACGGCGGACATGCTCGAGCTGGTGGATGCCATCGTTGAACAGGCGAACGTCTCCGGCCCGAAACAGGTGGAGATCGAAGCCAAGTTCATCGAGATCACGCAGAATAATCTCAAGGCTCTCGGCTTTGATTGGCTCCTTGGCCCGTTCACATTTGGCGGCAACAAGCAATTAGCTGGCACGGGAGGAACGTCGGGAACGGGTGCGGCGGTCAACCAGGCCGATTATCCTTTCCCGGTTAACGGATTGAATCCGGTTACAGCGGGGAACCGCAGCGGGAACCTGGCCATCAATGGGAATGCGATCGACTCATTACTTCTCGGCACGACGACAACCCAATTACTGTCGCCCGGCATTTTTGGTTTCGGCGGTCTGTTGACCGACCCTCAGTTTCAGGTCGTAGTCCGCGCGCTCAACCAAAAGAAAGGCGTCGATCTTCTCTCCGCGCCTCGAGTTACGACAAAGAGCGGCCAGCGGGCGGTAATCGAAATCGTCCGCGAGTTTCGTTATCCCACGCAATTTCAACCACCGCAGATTCCGCAAACCGTGGGCGCCGTAAGGAATGACAATAGCGGTGTGGTCAGTGATCTGATTCCTCTTGGAGGCGGCTCCAACGTGCCGGTCACCCCAACTACGCCGACCGCCTTTGAAACGAGGAACACGGGTGTCACGTTGGAGGTCGAGCCAGTGGTAGGCCCGGATGGAGTCACGATAGATCTCAATCTCGTCCCGCAAGTGGTCGAATTTGAAGGCTTCATCAACTATGGAAGTCCAATTTTGTCTCCGTCCTCGTCCTTTCTCGACACGGTGGCGAGCGTGATCAGGACCACGCCTCAAAACGTCATCACGCCGAACGTTATCAACCAGCCGATTTTCAGCACGCGAAAGGTAACGACGAGCGTAAGCGTGTGGGACGGACAGACCGTCGTTCTAGGTGGCTTGATGCGGGAGGATGTGCAGAAGACAGAAGATCGCACCCCGCTCATCGGGGATATCCCGATCGTCGGCCGCCTCTTCCGCTCGAACGTCGAACAGCATGTGAAGCGTAACCTGATTATCTTTGTGACGGCGCGGTTAATTAATCCGGGCGGACAACCCGTGAATTCAACTGAAGAGATCGAAGAATCCGAAGACGTGATCGAGCCGCCGATTCTTCCCGAGGTTCCTTTGTACAAGAAATAAGCGTCTAGCGGGCTTGGATACGGGTGGTGCGTCGGACAGAGGATCTCATCACACAGATTGATACCCAGCCGGAGAGCGCAAAAATTCCGTGGCGGCGGAGGGAGAAGATCGCCAAAGTGACGGAAAATGAGTTGGTTTTTACCGGTGGCGCCTTCAGAAGGCAGATGGATACGGGCGCGATAACGAAAGCATATGACCCCGCTTGATCTTACCGAAAGGCCGCCTCGGTCGCCGAGAGAGGAACTGGAGGGCTTGTGCATGCTGCCACGAATGATCGACGTGGCGCGGGCAAAACTTCCGGGAGGAAATGTCGGGCAATACCAGATCGGGCGTGGAATGAGCGGGCTGGTCCTGGCTGCTTTCGGCTTAACTGCGGAGCAATTTGTCGAGGCCGTGCGGGACGCCGGCGCCGATGCCGACGTAGCGATGGCGCTGGGGCGGAGAATTGCCGTCGCGCGGCGAGCAGTCGGCGCGCGGCTGTGCCGTGTTACCGTGGCCGATGTGCCGGCGGACTTGAAGGAATCGTTTCAGCAGTTTTATGGCGCCAACCTTCCTCCGGATCGACTTGTGTTTGATGTCCTGGAAGCCGACGATCGAAACATGTTCCCCGACCAGACTCGTTAGACCCGAGC
>JALYIN010000386.1 GCA_030775765.1 Verrucomicrobiota bacterium | reverse complement strand
CCGCTGCTCAACCCGCCGCGCCGCCCAAACGCAGTTACTTGAAAGTCGCCGGCGTTATCCTCGCCGTCGCTGGTCTGCTCTTTCACGCCAGCGGAATCGCGATGCGCTGCCTGATCGCCGGACGTCCGCCAGTCACCAACATGTATGAGTCCATCATCTGGGTCTCCTTTGCCGTCTCCTTCTTCGGCATGATATTTTTCGCGCGTTACCGGACACCGGTTTATTTGCTGGCCGCGCTACCGGTCTCACTCGTCGCGCTCCTGCTCGTTCATCAGATGCCGATCGCCATGCCCTCGAGCATCGATCCGTTGGTGCCTGTTCTGCGCGATAACTTCTGGCTCACCATTCATGTCCTCACCATCACCCTGAGTTACGCCGCGTTCGCGCTCGCCATGGGGTTCGGGCACATCCTGCTATTCCGTTACGCGCGAAACCCAGTCTCAGCCCGCGCTGATCAATCGATGCATTTCTGGCTCTACCGCGTGCTCCAGCTCGGCGTGATCCTGCTCGCGGCCGGAACCATTCTTGGCGGCGTTTGGGCGAATTATTCCTGGGGTCGATTCTGGGGCTGGGACCCGAAGGAAACCTGGGCGCTGATCGCGCTCCTTTGTTACATCCTGACCTTGCACGGCCGGCTCGCCGGCTGGTGGACCCAGTTTGGTCTCGTCGTCGCGAGCGTCGTCTGTTTCCTCGCCGTCCTCATGGCCTGGTACGGCGTGAACTTCGTCCTGGGCAAAGGACTTCACAGCTATGGCTTCGGAATCGGCGGCGAAAATTACGTCGGTGGTTTCGTCATCGCCGATCTGCTCTTCGTCTGCTTCGCTATCTGGCGCTACCGCAGCACCAAGCCGCCGCGGCCACCAGCGTCTCCGGTTCCAGTAGCGGAACGCCTTGCAGCCTAGGCGAACATTCAAGACGACAAGGAAGCCGCATGATTACTGGAGGATAACTATGGACGACAGGAAATCGGACCTCGTTGCAAAAGTACCGCAGGTAACGCTTCTCTTTTGGATCATCAAGATCCTGGCGACCACGCTCGGCGAAACCGGGGGCGATGCCGTTACCATGTCGTGGCTTGGCGAAACGACGGGCGAAGCCAAAGGGACCGGCTATCTGATTGGAACGGCCATCTTCGGAGTGATTTTCGTCGCCGCGGTCCTCGTCCAAATCAAGGCGAAGAAATTTCACCCGTTCCTCTACTGGTTGACGATCGTGGCCACGACTACGGTCGGGACCACCCTGGCGGATTATTGCACCCGGTCGCTCGGCATCGGTTACACCGGAGGTTCGACGATTTTGCTGATCTGCGTGGTAGCGTCGCTTCTGATCTGGCGTTGGTCGACCGGGAGCATCTCGATCGAAACGGTGAATACACCGAAGGTGGAGATGTTTTATTGGGTGACGATCATGTTCTCCCAGACCCTCGGCACGGCGCTCGGCGATTGGGTCGCCGATACAAATGACATGGGGTATCTCGGGGCGGCCGCGGTGTTCGGTGGCCTACTTCTGTTGACCGCGCTTCTCTATTACTTCACGAGCCTTTCCCGCGTCATTTTGTTTTGGGCGGCCTTCATCCTGACTCGCCCGCTTGGCGCTGTCGTCGGCGACTTTCTCGATAAGCCCCACGCCCAGGGAGGGCTGGCTTTAAGCCGTTACACTTCATCGTTAGCGCTCCTGGTGGTGATCGTCGCGTTGATTCTGATTTTCCCGCAGAAGCCCGCTTCGAAAACGCACTGACGCAATTCGCTCAGCGCGTCCGACGGTTCACGCCAAAGAGCGCGAGCAGCGCGGGGAGGACGAAGAGCACGAGTGGAAGGCCAAAGATCAGGCCGGAGATGATGGCGATCGCCAGCGGTTGCTGCATCGCGGAGCCCTGCCCGATCCCGAGCGCCAAGGGCATGAGCGCGAGGATGGCGGCGAAGGTCGTCATGGCGATGGGTCGCATGCGATTCACGCCGGCCTGGATGAAACGGTCCGCGCCCGCCGGCAGGTCGCGATATTCCGAGACGTAGAAAATTGTGATCTCGGTCACGATGCCGATGATCATGGTCATGCCCATGCGCGAGGTGATGTTGAACTCCGTTTTCGTGATCCAGAGGCCGAGGTAAACCCCGGCCACGGCGAAGAGCGTGGTCAGCATCATCGCGATCGCGATGCCGAAAGATTCGTAGAGAAAAAGGAGAAGCAGGAAGACGAGCACGATCGCGGCGATGAGGATGATGGTGAGGCCGCGGAACGCGATCTGTTGCTGCTCGTAAAGTCCGCCCATCGTGTATGGGACGTCGTTAGGCAATGTGCCCGGTTGATCGAGGAGACGCTTCACATCCGCGGCGGTGGAACCGAGATCGCGCCCGCTGATGCGCGCCGTGACTGCGAGCATCCGCCGCAAATCATCGCGCATGATCTGCGGCTGACCGGTCACGCGCGTGAGCGTGGCGACGCGTTTCAGCGGGAAGAGATGTCCATCCGGCGCGCGCAAGAGCAGGCCTTCGACGTCGTGGATGGTCTGGCGCGCGGCGCGCGGAATCCAGGCGCGAACTCCAACCAGCTTTGGCCCCTGCTGGATCTTCGTCGTGACATTGCCGCTCAAATAATCGTTCAACGATTTCGTGATCGCGTCCGGATCCATCCCTTCGAGCCCGGCTTTCACGCGATCGACTTCGATGTTCAACGCGTCGCCCGCCGGCACGACGCCGTTCTTCACCTCGACGATGCCGTTCACCTTCTGGATCGCCTCCGCGACTTTCGTGGCGGTCGCGGTCAGCTTCGCTTCGTCGTCCGAGTAGAGCTTGATCTCGATCGGCTGCGGCACACTCGTTAGGTCGCCGATCAAATCTTCCATCAACTGCGGCGTCTCGATTGTGAGGCCGGGCAGATGCTCGTCCACGTGGCTGCGGACATCCGCCATCACCTCCTCGATTGGGCGACGCGGGAATGGTTTCAGACGGACGAAAAGATCGCCCTGGTTTGCTTCGTTAATCCCGCCGCCGAGGCCGATGCCGGTGCGCCGCGAATAGGTGTCGACCTCGGGGGTTGCCTGCAGAATTCCCTCGAGCTGTCGCAACAACCGATCGGTCTCCGCGAGCGAAGTTCCGGGCGCCGCGCGATAATCGAGAATGAAACCGCCTTCGTCCATCACCGGCATGAACCCGGATGCGACGTGGCTGTAGGCGACGTATCCCAGGAGCAAGAGCGGCACGAGAAACAGTGCAATGAGTGCCGGCCGCGCGAGCAGGCGCGTCATGATCTTGCGATAACGCGCGTGGAACCATTCCGTCCAACGCCCGTGCTCCTCGGCCGACGTGTCTTTGTCGGTGAGCAGACGCGCGGAAAGAATCGGCACCGCCAGCCACGCGATCAGAAAAGAAATGATCAGGGCCGCCGCCATTGTGAGCGAGAGCGCTTTGAAGAAGGTGCCGGTCACGCCGCTGAGAAATGCGAGCGGCGCGAACATCACGATCGTGGCCGCGGACGAACCGGCGAGCGGCTGCGTGAATTCCGCCGCCGCCTGCAAGACGCGTCCGCGCGAATCAGCCGCGTGTTCGCCGCGCACCCGGCGGATGATATGTTCCACCATCACGATCGCGTCGTCGATGATCAGCCCGACCGCCGCCGCCATGCCGCCGAGCGTCATGATGTTGAAGCTCATCTTGAAGACGAAGAGCAACAGAATCGTCGTCGCGAGGACCGTCGGCACCATCAGCGCGGCGATGAGCGTGACCTTCCAGTTGCGCAGAAAAATGAGCAGGATGATCGACGCGAGCACGATGCCGATCAGGACCGCGTCGCGCGTGCTGCCGGCGGAAGCGACGATGAGATCGCTTTGGTTGTACCAATTCGCGATCTTCACGCCTTCGGGAATTTGCTTCGCCATCGCGGCGAGCTTGGCCTGAATGCCGGTCGCGATCTGCACCGTGTTGCCGCCGGGTTGCTGGTAAACCTGGAAGAGCACCGCGTCGCGGCCATCGGCGGTTACGCGCGTCCATTGCGGTTGAGTGGACGACTCGACCGTCGCGACATCATCGAGCAAAACCACGCCGCCCGCGGTGGAGCGCAGCACGGTGTGCTGGATTTCCTCGAGCTTCTTGAAACGCGTGTCGGAGATCGCGAGGTAGAGCTTGTCGTACTGCTCGAGGCGGCCAACCGCGGTGAGGACGTTGGCGGCGGAGAGCACCTTCGCCACTTCGTCGAGCGTCATTTTGAACGACTGCAGCTTGGCCGGATCAATCGTGACGCGGTATTCCTCGGTCTGACCGCCGAGAACGGTGACGCGCGAGACGCCTGGCACGGTCGAAAGCGCGGGCCGCAAGGTGTAGAGCGCAAGATCGTGCAACTCGACTAACGAGTGCGCCTGTGACGTCACGCTGTAGGCGATGACGGGAAAAACGGTCGGGTCCATCCGTTCGACGTTGAAGGTGCTGCCGGCAGGCAGGGTCGGCAGAATCCGGTTCACTTGCGATTGCGCCTGGAGCATCGCCGCGACCATGTCTTCGCCCCAGCCGAAGTTGATCGAGACCTCGGCGCTGCCGCGCGTGGTGGTGGAGCGAATATTTTGCACGCCCGGTATCGCCCGGACCGCTTCCTCGACCGGCGTTGTCACTTCGATCGCCATCTGATCCGCGGGCCGATCGCCCGCATCGATGCTGATCCGCACCCGCGGAAAACTGACCTGCGGAAAGAGCGCAACCGGCAGCGAAAACGTCGTGACCGCGCCCGCGACTGCGAGCGCGCCTAACAAAAAGAGAATCGAGCGCGCGTGCTGCTGCGCCCAGGCGGTGAAATTCATTTCACCTTCGGGACCTCGACCGCCATGCCGTCTTGCAACTCGTAATTGCCGAGCGACACGACTTGATCGCCTTCGTGCAATTCCGGCGAGCTGACTTCAGCCTCGGTCGCGTTTTGAATTCCAACCTTCACCGCGTGTTTCTTCGCGCGGTCTTTCTCGATCGTGAATAGTTCGAAGCCGTCTTTCTCGTTAGGCAAAATCGCGGAGCGTGGGACTACCAGAACGTTCTCCGCCCTGCGCTCGAACTCGCAGCGGACAAAACCATCGAGCAAGAGTTTCGTTCCGGCCGGCAGCGCGACATAAATATCGACCAGCCGCGTCATCGGATCGACGCGCCGCGTGATCAGCCGGACCTTTCCCTTTACCTCGCTTTGGTCCGGATTGTTGACCGGAAAAATCGAAACGGGCTGATCCGGCCGTACCGCGGCGAGGTCTTCCGCTTCGACGCCGAGCTTCACTTCGATCTCGCCTTCCGCGACCAGCTCCACCAGCGGACTCCCGACCGCGATGATCTGCCCGTCCTGCACATTCACTTTGCCGACGATGCCGACCATGTCGGAACGCAGCAGATTATCGCCGCCCGCGCCGGCGCGTTGCAGCGAAGCGAGCTGCGCCTCCGCGTCACGCGCGATTTTTTCCGCGGTGCCGATCTCCTGATTCGTCGCAAGCTTCAGACGGAAACGCTCCTGCGCCTGGGCCAGTTCTCTGCGCGTGGATTCGGCCGCGTTCTTCGCCTGTTGCAGGAGCAGTTGCGCCGCGGAGCTGGCTTCCACTTCCACCAACGGCTCACCTTCCTGCACGAATTGTCCGGGAGCGATCAGCGTGTGCCGCACGCGAATCTCGTACGCTATCGAGAGCGAATGGGTCTTCCCCGGCTGCGCCACCACGCTCCCGTACGCGGTGATTTTCTGCGCGATGGTTTTGCGCGCGAGGGGCGCGACTTGGACCTGCGCGGTCGGGTCGGGTTTCTTTTCCGCCGACGCGGCACCGGCGAAATGTTGCCAGGTGCAGCGCCCGAGAAAGAAAACGACCGCGAGCGCGGCGACGATAAGGATGAGCCGAGGGAGTTTTTTCATTTCAAATGCACCGCCCCATTCGTCGGAATGAAGCGCCCCGACGCGATCTCGAGCGCGGTCAGCGCTTCAAGCAATTGCTGTTTCAGCCTGACGAGTTGCACCCGCCGCTGGATCAATCCGCTCCGCGCCGAATAGAAGGCGAGCACGTCGGTGTTGCGCTGCTGCATCGCCGCTTCGGCCGAGCTAACCAGTTTTTCAAAAACGGGAAGCGCTTCTTCCGCGGCTACGATCTGGCGGTTGAGCGAGCGAATGTCGGAGAGCGCGGTCGCGATGTCGGAGCGCGCTTCAAACGCGCGCTGCTGATATTCGTCGATCAACTTCTGACGCGTCGCGCGGGCTGTCGCGAGCACACCATGGTTGCGATCGAAGATCGGCACATCCGCCGTGATCGCGAACCCTTGCGTGTGCACATTCGACGTGTCGCTCGCCTTCGCGAACCCAATCGAAATTTTTGGAAACTGCCGCATAATTTCCGCGCGCACCGTCGCGTCCTGGCTCAGATAACCTTGCTGCAAGCCTAACAAATCGAGGCGCCGCTGCTCCAATCCCTGCTCGAATTCCTTCTCGCCCGGAACATCGAGCCGCGACGGCAAACCAATACCCGGGCGCAGCCGGACTTCCATCTGCGGCTCCAAACCGAGCGTCCGTTTCAAGAGCAACTCCTGCCGCGCCAGTTCCTGCTCGAGGCCAAGCGCAATCGCGC
>JALYIN010000385.1 GCA_030775765.1 Verrucomicrobiota bacterium | reverse complement strand
GGTCATTTGCGCCGCGGTAATTTCCCTGAAAATTTACCAGACTCCCGAGACCGCGAATGTCGCGGCTCAGAATCGCGCCCCTGTGGTCGCGACGACAACTTCGTTGCCGGATTCGCACTGGAGTCTTTCCAATCCGGTCACGACTCGTGCTCTTGGCCCGTCGCTCGTGCGCACTGTCAAAGACAGCTCCACCACTCACCGGGTCGCGGCGCCTCCGCGTTACGTGCTCGATAGTACGCCAGTGAGTTATGAAGCGGCTTTCAGGTTCTAGGCTGCTTAAAGACCGGCGGGTTCCAAACCGCCGAATTCTTTATCCGGCGATGACGTTGCGTTTGGTTTGTGCCGGCTCGCTCGCGCTCGGCATTGCCTTCGTTCGCGCGCAGGATCCGTCTCCAGTTTCGGAGCAAACGCGGACGCCGGAGCCTTCGACGAGTTCTATCAGTCGAGAGGTAAAAGAGATTTACGAGAAGGCTGGCAAAGCGGTGGTGAAGATTCGTGGAACCGATCAGCACGGCGATCTTTCCGGCACCGGTTTCTTTATCGACCCAGCGGGCACGCTTTACACGGCCTTCTCGGTCGGCGGCGACACCGAGAACCTCACGATCGAGTTCGATGGCAAGACCTATCCTGCCCGCCTGATGATGGCCGACCTGCGCAGCGGCATCGCCATCCTGAAGGCGGACGTCGCAACTCCTGTGTTACCGATCGGCAAATCGGAAACAATGGAAATGGCGACACCGGTGATGACGATCGGTTATCCGCTCGATCTTCCTTCCACCCCCAGCTTCGGCATGGTCGCCGGGTTCGACCGAAAATTTCTTGATCGCTATTTTTCCACGACCCATGTGCGGGTAAATCTTCCCACCCAACGCGGCGAAGCCGGCGCGCCGCTGCTAAACTTCAAAGGTGAAGTGATCGGCATCTTGGTCGCCCAAATCGAAAATGGGTCCGCCTGCTACGCCCTGCCCATCGACGCCGCGGAAAAGATTCGGAACGACTTTATCCGTTTTGGCGAAGCCCGTCATGGCTGGATCGGGATTAATGTCGCCCAGGCAGAAAAGCCGGTGGACGGTTCGACCGCCGAGATGACGGAAATCATGAAAGATACGCCGGCCTACGGCTCGGGGATAATGAGCGGCGATATTTTGCTCCAAGTCGGTAAGACAAAGGTGCATCAGCCGGAAGACGTGATCGATGCCTCGTTCTTCATTACCGCAGGCGACACAGTTCCCATTACGGTCATCCGCGGGAACGACAAACTGACATTCGAAGTGAAGGCGGATTGCCATCCCTTGAGCCCTTGCGCGCCTCGAGCGGCAACCTTGACGCCGAACCAGGGAATCCCCCTGCAAATCGACGCCACGCATCGCACGCCTTAACGCTCGTCGGTCGCCGCGGCGACCGTCTCTGCATTTAGTGTAATTGCCGCGCCTTCTCGATCCACCACGGCAGCAACGCCAGGGTAGTCGCGTCAAATAGCCCGTGCGCGATGACCGCGGGCCAGATCGATTTATGCAGAATGATGATTATGCCGAGCATCAGCCCGAGCACTCCGGCGCCGATGGCTGCGAGCACGCCCATCCTCAAATGCATCGCACCGAAAGCCACGGCTATCAACGCGATGGCAAGGCATTGACCCAAAATTGAACTGAACGCTCGCGGCCAGAGCGCCCGCATCGCGGCGAGGGTCCCGGCGCGCCACATTTCTTCACGGACTCCGGCGACGACGAAACTGACGAGCGTGATGGTGAGCCAATAGTAGGCAGGATTGGTCCGCATCGCCGGGACACTGACGAGGGCTTCGACGTCGGGTCGATTGGCGGTGACATATTCCTGCACTTTCTCGGGCGTCACCGTTTGGGTCGCGGCGACAACCGCCATGACAGCAACCGCGATGACGATGAGGCCGATCCGAAGCGCGACGGAATAGCCAATTCCCAGGGGCACGACCCACCAGCCGGGCCGCCACCCCAACATCAGCTGTTCGCGCGACGCGCGTGAAACCAGGCAGGCCACGGCGAAGAAGATCGAAAACACAATGATCTCCGCGGCCGAGACGACCAGCAGGCCCCGGACATTGCCAGATAAGGCGGGACCTTGCCCAACGCGGCCGCTCGTCGTGCGAAAAAACAGGCCGAGAGCCGGGTAGGAACCAATGACGAAAAGATGAATCAGCCACCGCCAGCGGGGCGTCTCGCGAAGCGGAGCCGGGATCGGCGGCGGCGACTCCGGCGGCTCGGAGGGCAGAGCGGAATCGGTCACGCCTCCGGCTCTTTACTTCCGATAGGTGTGAACCTCTTTGCTGTCTTTCGCGTAGGTTTGCGATTGCTCGCGCGGCCCGCCCCACTTGATGGTGAACGAGGCGCTCACGATATCGACGTGCGCGTTGTAAGGCCCGATGAGCTGATGGCCCTGACTGTCGGTGAAGTTTGAGAACGGATCGTCGACGAACAAATGGGCGTAGCCTACGTCGATATCCAGCCAATCCTTCGGTGAGTACTTCGCGCCGAAGGAGAGCCAGTAGCGATTGTTATCGGGAATGCGCGGCGTGCGAAGTTCCGGGCTCTGGATCGGCGTCTCGTCGTATGCGAACCCAGTCCGCAAGGTCAGGTTCTTGCAGGCGTACCACTCAAACCCGACGGCGTAGCGCATCGAATCGTCGTAGCCAATGTTAAGCACGTTTGTGGGTGTGCCGGGATTGTCGAAAACAATCGGCACTTGCTGGAGCCGGCTCCAATGCGTCCAGGTGACGTCACCCATGACGGCGAAGTTCTTTGCGAAGCGTTGATAAATGCTGGCGTGGAGAATGTCCGGCAGATTCACCGGCGCCGTTACGCCCTGGTTGAAAAAAACATCCCGAAACGCAGTCGGCGCAGGAAACTCGGCCGGCGCGCCTGCTGCGGTGATGAGTGGAACGCGGCGGAACGCGGCGTCGCCTTCGAGCGTATGATCGATCTTCGAGCGGTAGCTCACGCCGATACGGCCTTCCTGCAGAAACCCATTGTCCTCGCCCGGCTTTCGGTATTCGAAGAGCCCGCCCACCGTGAACCCGACCGCCCAATCGTTGCCGGTAATTTCCGTCACCCCATCGAGGCCGCCAGGAACGAACCCCGCAGCCGTGTAGGCCGCTCGCGTCGCCGCTATTACCCCGGGAATGGCAGCGGGAGGAATGCCGCGGGCGGCGAGAACCGCGGGCAGGGCCGCGTAAAACTGAGCGAGCGGAGCTTGCGCAGCTAGACCGAAATCGATTGCCTGGGTCAGGCGCGCGGAGGCGTACTGAACGTCGACGCCGGCGCCGAGAGAAAAGCGGCCGTAGCGCCACGCGAGGGTGGGCTGGATATCGATCGTAGTGAGCTTGGTGCGAAGCGCGGCATAACGCCCCACCCAGTCTGGCTGATAATCGGTTTCCAACCCGAAGGGCGAGAAGACCCCGACGCCCACCGTGATGTCGCCGTAACTGCTGTTCCGGACGAGCGGGTGGGAAAAATACAAATTGCCGAGGATATGATTGATGCCGGCGTTGCCGCCATTGCCACCGGCAACCGGCAGGCCATTGAATGGCGTGCCCGGCAGGTTGTAGCGCGTGCCCTGGTTGGTGAATTCGTCCGACGGGATAATCGCGTGGAGCCCGAGTTGCAGCTCGCTCTTGTCCAGCAGAGTCAGACCGGCCGGATTGAAAAACAGCGTGGAGGCGTCTTCGGCGCTTGCGGCTCCGCCGGCAAAGGCGACCCCGAGGCCGCTGACGCTTTGTTCGCTTAACTGGAAGCTGCCGGCTCGCGCGGCGAGCGGAAGGGTTACGATGACAAGACAGGAAATGACGCGAAGAAGGATAGAT
>JALYIN010000384.1 GCA_030775765.1 Verrucomicrobiota bacterium | reverse complement strand
GAGATGACGCTGGCGCGCGAAGAAGTTTTCGGCCCGGTCCTGAACGTCATGCGGATGGATGACCTCGACCACGCGATCGAGCTCGCGAACAAATCAGCCTACGGCAACGGCGCCGCGATTTTTACTCATTCCGGCAAGGCCGCGCGCGAATTCAAGCACCGCGTCAAAGCCGGCATGGTCGGCATCAATGTCGGCGTGCCCGCGACCATGGCGATGTTCCCGTTTACCGGTTGGGATGATTCGTTCTACGGCGATCTACATATTCAGGGGAAGGAAGGCGTACAGTTTTACACCCAGCAGAAAGTGGTGACGACGCGGTGGTTTGGCGATGGGGTGGGAGATGTTTGGAAGAAGTGAAGAAAGTGACGTGTGACAAGTGACGAGTGACGTGTTTTTGGGTAGAACATCGCCATGGAAAAGAAGACCCAGAACTTTAAGGATCTCGTCGTCTGGCAGAAAGGGATTGCGCTGGCCAAGGCGATTTATCGGTTAACAGCCAAATTCCCGCCCGAAGAAAGATTCGGGCTGGTGTCACAGATGCGGCGGGCTGCCGTGTCGATTCCGTCAAATATCGCGGAAGGACAGGCCCGCCATACAACGGGCGAGTTCATTCAGTTTATCTCACACGCTGAAGGCTCAACCGCCGAACTCGAGACGCAACTCATCCTGAGCATCGAACTCGGTTTCGCGATAACCGACAGCGCAAAACCCGCTTTCACCCTGCTCGATGACATCCGTCGAATGTTGAATGGCCTCCGCCGCAAGTTGAGCTGCGTTTCTTAAACTCGTCACACGTCACTTTCTTCCATGTCACTTCTCATAAAGCACGGTGAAATCGTCACCGGCACCGAGCACTACATCGGGGACATCTATTGCGAACACGACCGCATCACGCACATCGACCGCAACATCGACGCGCCGGCCGGCGCCGAGGTAGTTAATGCCAGCGGGAAATTTGTGTTCCCGGGATTCATCGATCCGCATGTCCACATCTATCTGCCGTTCATGGGGACGTTCTCGAAAGATACTTACGAGACGGCGAGCAAGGCGGCACTGGTCGGAGGGACGACGACGCTGATTGAGATGATTTGTCCTGCGCGCGACATGAGCGCAGCGGAAGGTTTTCGGCTCTGGCAGGAACAGGCGGCCGGGAAATCCGCGTGCGATTACACCTATCACATGGGGGTGACGCGCTTCGACGAGGAGAACGCGAAACAGCTTCGCGAGATCGTGGCGGCAGGCATCAGCTCGTTTAAGATTTTCCTGGCTTACAAAGGCGCCTTCGGGATCGACGACGCGGAGCTCTATCACACGCTGAAGCTGGCGAAGGAACTCGGCGTGATCGTGACCGCCCATTGTGAGAACGAGACGCTCGTGGCGGAGCGACAGAAAGAATTGCTCGCGGCCGGGAAAACCGAAACGGGACAGCATCACGAAAGCCGGCCGCCGCGCGTTGAAGCCGAAGGCGTTCATCATTTGATGACCTTCGCCGAGCTGACCGGCGCGCACGTTTACATCGTGCACCTGAGCTGCGACGAAGCGCTGCGCGAAGCGCTCGCGGCCCGGCATCGCGGCGTAAATGTGTCGATCGAGACCCTGATTCAATATCTCGTGCTGGATAAGACCGACGCGGAACGTCCTGAGTTCGAAGGCGCGAAGTTCGTCATGTCGCCGCCGCTGCGGGACAAACGCAATCAGCCGGTACTCTGGAATGGGCTGAGCAGCGGCGAGATTCAAACCGTCGCGACCGATCACGCACCGTTCGATTTCAAAACCCAGAAGCCGATGGGCCGCGACGATTTCACGAAGATTCCGAACGGCATTCCGTCGCTCCAAGACCGGGTGAACCTGCTTTTCACTCACGGCGTCAAAACCGGGAAGCTCGATCTGCATACCTTCGTGAACGTCGCGAGCACGAAGGCCGCGAAGACGTTCGGATTGTTCCCGCGCAAAGGCGCGATCCAGATCGGCGCGGACGCGGACCTGGTCGTTTACGACCCGGATTATCGGGGGAAGATTTCCGAGAAGACGCAGTTGATGAATGTCGATTACAGCGCTTTCGAAGGCTGGGATATCGAAGGGCGGCCGGACGTGGTCACGGTGCGCGGCGAAGTCGCGGTCCGAGACGGGAAGTTCGTCGGCACGATCGGTCGCGGCCGAATGCTCCAGCGCGAGCCCGCGCATTTCTGATTCAATTTCGCAATCGTGCTCGTGCTCCCGCTCGTGATCGATCTTTCTTAACGACACCCGATTCGATTACGATCACGAGCACGAGCATGAGCACGAGTTCCGAATCGCTGGCGCCCGACGTCGAAGTCTCGATCGAGATCGAGCACTCGACGCTCTACAACAAAGACCTCGCGCCGGTCCCGAAAGCGCGCCGCACCTGGCGAGTCGGCAGCTTCGCCGCGCTCTGGATTTCGATGTCGGCCTGCATTCCGACGTACATGCTCGCGTCCTCGCTCATCGGCGGAGGAATGAACTGGTCGCAGGCCATCCTCACCATTTTCCTCGGCAACCTGATCGTCGTCGTCCCGATGATCCTGAACGCCCACGCCGGCACTCGCTACGGAATCCCCTTCCCTGTTCTTTGCCGCGCCTCGTTCGGCACCCGCGGCGCCAACGTTCCCGCGCTCATGCGGGCGTTCGTCGCCTGCGGCTGGTTTGGAATCCAGACCTGGATCGGCGGCGCGGCCATCTACAAAATTCTCGGCGTCTTCTTTCCCCGCCTAACGACTTCCGGCGCGCCGGCATTTCTCGGCATCACGCTCGCGGAATTTGTCTGCTTCCTCTTCTTCTGGTCGATCAACATGTTCGTCGTTTACAAAGGCATCGAGTCGATCCGATTCCTTTTGAACATCAAGGCGCCCCTGCTGATCGCGCTCGGTCTGTTGCTCCTCGCCTGGGCCTATCGGAACGCCGGCGGCTTCGGGCCGATCCTCGCGCAACCTTCCGCCTTCGATCCCGGCCAGCCAAAGGCCGGCCAGTTCTGGTCGTTCTTCGTCCCGGGTCTCACTGGCATGATCGGATTCTGGGCGACGCTTTCGCTCAACATTCCCGACTTCTCGCGTTACGCGCGCAGTCAGCGCGACCAGATCGTCGGGCAAGCGCTGGGGCTGCCGCTGACGATGGCGCTCTACTCTTTCATTGGCGTGGCGGTGACTTCCGCGACGACGATCATCTACGGCAAAACGATCTGGGACCCGGTGGATGTGCTGACGAAATTCACGAACCCGATTGTGCTCGTCGTTGCGATGTTCGCGCTCTGTCTCGCGACGCTCGCCACGAATATTGCCGCGAACGTCGTTAGTCCCGCGAACGATTTTGCGCATTTGTCGCCGCACAAAATTTCGTTTCGAATCGGTGGATTGATCACGGGAATCATCGGCGTGCTGATGATGCCGTGGAAGCTGGTGGCCGATCCGTCCGGTTACATTTTTACCTGGCTCGTGGGTTACAGCGCGCTCCTCGGGCCGATCGGCGGGATCATGATCGCCGATTATTTCGTCATCCGGCGGCGGAGGTTGAACCTTAACGCGCTTTACCAGCACGACGGCGAACATTGCTACACGAACGGCTTCAGCATCGTCGCGCTGGTCGCGCTCTTCGCCGCGATCCTGCCGAATCTTCCCGGCTTCCTCGTCACCGTGAAATTGATCGACGCCGGGAGCGTCCCGGCCTTTTTCGTAACGCTTTACAGCTACGCGTGGTTTGTTGGATTCGGGATTGCGTTCAGCCTCTACGTTGCTTTGCGAAAGATCATACCAAAGTTGTAGGGCTTCTGCCCGGCGTTTGTCTCGGGTAGGGTGGGCATCTTGCCCGCCGGTGATCGCGTCTCGCGATCACGAATTTGAAAAGGTTGTTTTGGCAAGATGCCAAAACCGGCGGGCGGGACGCCCACC
>JALYIN010000383.1 GCA_030775765.1 Verrucomicrobiota bacterium | reverse complement strand
CACTTTCACGTCGACGAAGCCCAGCGGCAGGCAAACATCGCGGATGACATCCTCGGTGATGTCGGTGACTACGCCCGAAGCTTTCTTCGGCCACGAAACCCAGAGCACTCCGGCATCCGCGAGAAGCTCTCGGAGCTGCTTCAAATCCTTCTCCAACGTGGCGCGTTCCTTGACGAAAAGGTGCACGAAGGTTGAGCCGGCGACCGCTTTTTCAGTCAAGGAGACGCCTTCTGGCAGCGGGGCCAGCAGTTTCCGGTAACCGGCCGGCGCTGCCAGCGCGACCACCTTACCGCCGACCTTGATCCCAAGCTTTTGGGCCAGGGGCGTTTTCGAGTAACCGGCCATTTCCTTTCCTATCGTTTCCAGCACATAATGTCGCGCAACTTTGATCCAATCGATGCGCGTCCCGTTTGTCACTGCGTTTCCGAAGGTTATGGGCGCATTTGCCGCCGGCATCCTGGCGTCCCTGGCCGGATGTAATCGGCAGAGCAGCGCCGTTTCGGGCACGATCGAAGTGGACGAGGTTCATGTCGCTTCGCGTTCCGCGGGGCGGGTGGAAAAGATCTTCGCCTGGGAAGGCGACTCTTTAAAGACCAACACGCCCATCGTTCAACTGGAGGCTTCCGAGATGAAAGCGCGGCGCGATCTGGCTGCGGCGCAAATCAACACAGCCCAGCACGACGTCGAAGCGCAGAGTGCGCAGCTGGAATTCTTGAAGGCAGACGCGCAGCGCCAGCAGGATTTGCTCAAGCGGAACACCGTCTCGTCGAGCGAGGCCGAACGCGCGATGAGCGCGGCGAAGGCGCAGGAGAAAAACATCGCCGCGGCCAAGGCGCGGGTGGAACAAGCGCTCGCCCAACTGGCGGACATGGACGCGCAAATCCAGGAAATGAAAATCGTTGCGCCGGCCGATTCGATCCTGGAGGTGCTGAGCGTGAAGGTCGGCGATGTCCTCCCGGCCAATCGCGAAGTCGCGACCTTGATCCTGCCGGAGCGGCTCTGGGTCCGCGTGTATGTGCCCGAGCCCTGGCTCGGCTTGATCAAGCTCAACGACACAGTGCGGGTGCGCGTCGATTCATTTCCTGGCCGAGATTTCTCGGGCGTGGTCGAGCAGATCAATCGTAAAGCCGAATTTACCCCGCGAAACGTTCAAACCGTGGAAGATCGCGTCAAACAAGTCTTCGGCGTGAAGATCCGGCTCGAAAACAAAGAGGACGCTCTTCGCGCCGGCATGTCCGCCGACATCTTTTTCCCAAACGTGAAATGAATCTGGAAGCCAGGAAGCCAGGAACGCAGAAATCCAATTCCATCCTCCTGGTTTCCTGGTTTCCAAATTCATCTTCTTATGAGTGATGTAATGATCGAGTGCGAGGGGCTGACGAAGCGCTTCGGCAACTTTACCGCGGTCGATCACGTCAGCTTTTCCGTCGCGCGGGGCTCGATCTTCGGATTCCTCGGTCCGAACGGTTCCGGCAAATCCACCGTCATCCGGATGCTCTGCGGCATCCTCGAGCCGACCGAGGGAACGGCGCGCATCGCCGGCCACGACATTGCGCGCGAAGGCGACGAGACGAAGGAAATGATCGGCTACATGTCGCAGAAATTTTCGCTCTACGACGAGCTTACCGTGAACGAGAACCTGATTTTTTCCGGCAAGCTCTACAGCCTTCCCGATCGCGAATTGAAACGCCGCCGCGACGAACTGATCGGAATCACCCATCTCGAACCGTATCTCGATCGGCGCGCCGCGCTCCTTTCCGGCGGCTGGCGGCAACGCCTCGCCATGGCCTGCGCGCTCATGCACAAGCCAACCGTGCTGTTTCTCGATGAGCCCACCGCCGGCATCGATCCCGTCGCGCGGCGCGAACTATGGGACCTGCTCTTCGAATTCGCCGGGCAGGGCATGACGCTCTTCGTCACCACCCACTACATGGACGAGGCGGAACGGTGTTCGCACGTCGGCTACATCTACATGGCGAAGCTCATCGTGTGCGGCGAGCCTGACGACTTGAAAAAGATGCCGGAAGTCAGCCCGCCGGGAACGCGGCGCCTGGATGTTACGTGCGATCATGTGACCGTGGCGTTGCGCGCGATGCGAGAAGTACAGGGCGTGCTGAACGCAACGGTCTTCGGGCAATCTATGCATTTGCTCGTAGATGAAAGCGTCCAGCGCGCGGAGATTGACGCAAAACTTCGCAGCGTCGGAATCGCGAGTCCCGAAATTCACGAGATCGGCCCGTCGCTGGAAGATGTGTTTGTCACGCTCACCGCGAAACACGCGAGCGAGAACAACCAGGAGCGCGCCGCGTGAAAATTGAAGCTCCAAACACCAAGCTCCAAGCACCAGAGAAGCACCAAACATCAAGCTCCAAACTGACCGCACGCGATTCCGGAATGTTTGGTGCTTGGAATTCTCTCTGGAGCTTGGAGCTTGGAGCTTTCGGTCGCCTTGCGATCCGATGAAACACCTCCCTTTCCGCGGCTTGAACGCGATCCTTTTCAAGGAGTTCATCACGGTTCTGCGCGACCCGATGACGTTGTTTTTCATGCTCTTCCCGCCGCTCATCGAAATGATCGCGTTCGGTTACGCGCTCGATAACGATGTCAAGCACATGCCGATGGCCATCCTGAACGAAGATCGCACCGTCGAGAGCCGGCGTTTCCTCGACCGCTTCGTCAATACCGAGACCTTCCGCATAATCGGCGAAGTCCAGACCATCGAGGAGATGGCAAGCGAGATCCGGAAGGGGCGCGCATCCGTCGGGATGCAAATCCCGCCGCATTTCACCCGCGACCTGCGCTCTGGGCATCCAGCGCAGGTCCAATTGCTCATCGACGGTTCGAGCTCGACAACCGCATTGCAGGCCCTGAACACCGCGCTCGGAGTGGCACTGACGCAATCCGTCGAAATGATGATGGGAGAAAGCGGGCGGCGGACTGTACCCGTCGAAATCCGTCCGCAGATGCTCTACAACCCGACAATGCGCAGCCCGAACTTTTTCGTCCCCGGCGTGATCGGAGTTGTCCTGCAAATCGGAACCACCTTTGCAACGGCGATGGCGGTCGTGCGCGAGCGCGAGCGCGGGACGCTCGAGCAACTGCTCGTTAGCCCGCTGAGCCGGTGGGGGCTCATGCTCGGCAAACTCGTCCCGTATCTCTGCATCGGCATGCTGATGGCGATCCTGTTGTTCTCCATCATGCGTTTCCTCTTTGCTGTGCCGATCGCCGGTAACGTCTTCGCGTTATTGGTCGCCACCTTTGTTTATTGCTTCGCCCTGCTCAGCATCGGTCTGTTTGTCGGAACGAAAGCGGAGAACCAGATGCAGGCTCTCCAGATGTCGATGATGTTCGTTTTGCCGAGCGTCTTCTTCTCCGGCTTCATTTTTCCGCGCGAAACCATGCCGTGGATCTTTTACGCCCTTGGCTCGATCCTGCCGACGACCTATTTCATCTCCTTGGTCCGCGCCATCATCCTCCGCGGCGCGAACTTCTTCGAATACTGGCAATCCCTCGCCATCATGTCTGGAATGGCCGTATTCCTCTTCTGCGTCTGCGCCCTCCGGTTCCGGAAGAAGATCGGTTGATTTTGAAAAGAGAAGGTTCGACACGATTTCGGCGCGTTGGCCTGAGCGTCCTTCGAATTGCATTGGCCGTTATCGCGTTCTTCCTCTTACTTTGGTGGGTGGGGATGCGAATGCCGGGAAAAAATCCTGCGAGCGCGGCGTCGCTGTCGCCAGACGAGCTCAGGTTGCGAGCGGAATTGGAAGCGGACGTCCAACACCTCGCGGGAGAGATCGGTGAGCGAAACATCGCGCATTATCCGCAACTCGAGGCCGCAGCGGAGTTCATCGAGCGTTCCTTTTCCAGTGCGAGTTTGCAGCCGCGCCGGGAAACGTACGAATTACAGGGACGCGCGTGTCACAATCTGGAAGTAGAAATTCGCGGTGCTCGTTCTCAGGTCCTCGTCGTGGGCGCGCATTACGATTCGGTTTCCGGATCGCCGGGCGCGAACGATAACGGGAGCGGCGTCGCGGCGGTGCTCGCGCTGGCCCGGCGTTTCGCCGCGAAACCAAGGGGACAAACACTGCGCTTCGTTGCCTTCGTTAATGAAGAGCCGCCCTATTTTCAGACGGAGCAGATGGGCAGTCTCGTTTACGCGAAGCGGTGCAAGGCGCGAGGCGACGACATCTCGGCTATGATCAGTCTGGAAACGATCGGCTATTTTTCCGATGTACCGCGCTCGCAGGTCTATCCGTCGCCAGGACTGGGCGTTTTTTATCCCACAACTGGAAACTTCATCGGCTTCGTCGGGAACCTCCCATCGCGTGATCTGGTCCGGCGGGCGATCGGATTGTTCCGGGAACAGAGAAGACTTCCGGCGGAAGGGGCCTCCTTGCCATCGTTCGTGTCGGGAGTCGGTTGGTCGGATCACTGGTCGTTTTGGCAGTGCGGTTACCCGGCGATCATGGTTACAGACACGGCGCCGTTTCGTTATCCGTATTACCACATGTCGTCGGATACGCCGGCGAAGCTCGACTATGATCGATTTGCGCTGGTGGTCAGCGGGATGGAGAAGGTGATCGCTGCGCTGGCAAAGTAGCGAGGGGTTAGTGGAGGGTCGAAGAATCAGCGAGGCGCGAGCCAGTCGAGGGCTTCGTGAAAACTGGCCAAGGCGGCGGCGTCCATGGGAGAATTGTGGCTGGCGCCAGGTAACGGAATGATGCGTTTTTCTCCGGCGTAGGCGTCGACGACGAGATGTTGGAACTTCGGCGCTACGACTTCATCTTTCTCCGCGAGTAGAAAAATCGCGGGCACGTGAACGGCGCGGGCGTTGGCGACACTGTCCAAATCGGCCGGGATTTTTTGCGCCATCGGGCCGGCGAAGAGCCACAAATTCCACCAGCCGAATTGGCGAAGGATGATCTGCCGCAGGGCCGGGGGATTATGCAGGGTCAATCCCGCGATCTTTCGGTGCGCAGCGACATGCAGAGCGGTCGTCGTCCCAAGGCTGGCCGCGAAAACGATGATAGGCCGGTCGCCCGCATTCTTTTTCAGCTCGTCGGATGCGGTGAGCGCCGCCGGTCCCAGTCGCGCGAGTCGCGCGGGGCCCGTGCTGCCGCCGAAGCCGGGGTAATTCATTCCCCAAACTTCGACGGCGCGGTTGTTCCACATACCTGCTTCGGCGGCGACCCAGCGATCCGCTCGGTCGGCGTTCCCATAAAATCGGAGAATATAGATTTCGGGCCCGCTGGGTCGATCAGCTAGCGCCGAACGCGCCGTCCAAACTTCCAAGTCTCCACCTTCGAATGGGATGGTTTTTCGAGTTGCAGCCCCGGCATCGATGCGGTTCGTCGTGGGAAAAAGAATCAGACGATCAGGCAAAGGCGCGAGGGTGATCAAACTTAAGTATAAGACTGCATAGACGGCGACGCGCGCCCAACGAGACGGTTTCCAGACTCGCAGCCGGTTACGGAGCACCATCCGTTTCACGGAGAACGTCAGGGGTAGGATTCCGGCGAATATCTAGCGCATCAACCGTTCGAGCACGTATCCGATCAAGGCCGTTGCGGGCAGGGTGAAGAGCCAGGCCCAAACGATGCGCTCGACCACGCTCCATTTCACGCCGCTGAAACGTTTCACGGCGCCGACGCCCATGATGGAAGCGGAAATGACGTGGGTGGTCGAAAGCGGAATGCCCCAGCTGCTGGCCACCTGAATGATGACGGCTGCGGTCGTCTCGGCGGCGAAGCCGTGCACCGGCTGCAACTTCACCATCTTATGTCCGAGGGTGCGGATGATACGCCAGCCGCCCGCCGCGGTTCCGCCGGCCATGGTCGCCGCGCACAAAATGATGACCCATCGCGCGACCGTGAAATCGGGCGTGCGCAGAAAGTGAAGCATCGGCGGGAGATCGTTGAAGACACCGCTCCTGGTTCCCGTGAAAAGAGCGAGCGCGATGATGCCCATCGTCTTTTGGGCGTCGTTCGTTCCGTGGCTGTGCGCCATCCAGGCAGCGCTGACCAGCTGCAATTTGCCGAAGGTCGATTGGACAACATGTGGCGTGAACGAGCGCAACGTCAGAAAGAGCAACGCCATCAGTAACCCGCCCATCAAAAAACCGATCACAGGAGAGGTGAACATCGGCACCACGACCTTCGGCATCAGGCCCGCGTTCCATTTCAAGACCGACCAATCGGTGCCGGCCGTGGCGAGGGCTGCGCCGCACAAGCCGCCGATGAGCGCGTGGCTGGAGCTGGACGGCAAGCCGAGCCACCACGTGAGCAGGTTCCAGATGATCGCTCCCAGCAAGGCGCAGAGCACCGTCTTCATGTTCACGAACTTCGTGTCGACGATGCCTTTGCCGATCGTCGAGGCGACGGCGGTGCCCATGAGCGCGCCAGTCAGATTAAAGAACGCGGCCATCGCGATCGCCTGGCGCGGCGTCAGGACTTTCGTCGAGACAACCGTGGCGATGGCGTTCGCGGCGTCGTGAAAGCCGTTGATGTATTCGAACGCGATGGCCGCGAGCACCACGATGATGAACAGGATCATGCGGCCAGCGTTGGTTACGGATCAGGAGTGCTTGAGGACCACCTGCAGGATGACGTTTCCGGCGTCCCGGCAGCGGTCGATGACTTTCTCGAGAAGGTCGTAGAGATCGCGCAGGAAAATGATCTGCTTCGTGTCGTAGTTGCCGTGGTAAAGATCGTGGAGCAACTCGAGCTCGAGCTTGTCCGCGTCGCCCTCGATCGTTTGCAGGTGCGCGTTCATCTCCCGGGCGCGGGCAATGTCGGTGCCCTTGCGAAGTCCCTTCACCATGGCGAGAACGGCTTCGGCGGCCTGGTCGAGCAACTCCAGGTGCTTCTTGAAACTGCGACCGTGCAGGTCCGCCGGGAAAATCAGGATGCGCTCGCCGATTTTCTCGACGGTCTTGGGGATTTTGTAGAGCGCCGCGGCCAGGGCCTGGATGTCTTCGCGCTCCAGCGGCGTGATGAACGTCTTGCAGAGCTGTTCCGTCAGTTCCTGGGTGATTTGTTTGTCCTTGCGGCGGCTGTGGACGAATTCGTCCAGGCTCTGCGGTGAATCGTGATGTTCGAGTTTGCCTAGAAGCGCGACCAAATGGTGGACGCTGCTGTCGGCCTGTTGTGCGCTGGCTTCGAGCAGGTCGTAAAATTTTTCGTCGTGGCCGAAGAATTGGCGGATCGAGAACATAAAACGTTTTCCTTATAGCAGCGTGCCACGGAGAATGAACAGCGCCACGTTGAAATAAATTATCAGTCCCGTCACGTCCACCAGCGTCGCCACGAAAGGCGCCGATGAAGTGGCCGGATCGAGCCGGCAGCGGCGGAGCAGGAAAGGAAGCATCGCTCCGCTGATCGTGCCCCATAACACGACTCCCACCAGCGCCACGCCCACGGTGAACGCGACCAGCCAATGGTATTTCCCGTAGTCGAAAATGTGCAGGTATTGCCAGAGCGAGATCCGGAAAAAGCCAATCGTCCCAAGAATCAGGCCGAGCGATAATCCCGAGAGAAGTTCCTTTCGCACCACCCGAAACCAATCGCCCAGGCGCAGTTCGCCGAGGGCCATCGCCCGAATCACGAGCGTAGTCGCCTGGGAGCCGGAATTGCCACCACTGGAAATGATCAATGGCAGGAACATCGCCAGGATCGCCGCCTTCTCTATCGCACCGTTGTAACCTTGCATCGCCGTCGCGGTGAGCATTTCACCGAGAAAGAGAATGATGAGCCAGGTGGCGCGCTTCTTCACCATGCGCATCAACGGAATCGTCGTGTAGGGCTCGTCCAACGCTTCCATACCGCCGAGTTTCTGGATGTCCTCGGTCGCTTCTTCTTCGGCGACATCGAGCATGTCGTCGCTCGTGACGATGCCGACCAGCACTCCGTTCGAGTCCACCACGGGCAGGGCGACGCGGTCGTATCGTCGGAAGGCGTTGAGCGCTTCTTCCTGCGAATCGTTCACCTTTAACGCGATAAAAGCGCGGTCGCGAAAATCGCTCACCTTCGCCTCGAAGGGGCGCAGGAGAAACTCCCGCATCCGGAGATCGTCGATGAGTTTGCCGCGTTCGTCGACGACGTAAATGACATTCAAGGTCTCGCTGTCCCGCCCGAATTCGCGGACGTGATCCAGCACTTCCTTCACCGTCCAATCGTCGTGCACCGCGACGAAATCGGGAGTCATCAAGCGGCCGACGCTGCCCTCCGGGTAACCGAGAAGCGCCTGGGCGATGCGGCGTTCGTCCGGGGTGAGCAGTTTAATTAGTTGTCGGGCGGCCGCGCTCGGCATTTCTTCGAGCAGCGCCGTGCGATCGTCCGGCGACATCTCATTCAGGATCGCGACGACCTGCTCGTGGGCCATGGCGCGCAGTAACTGCTGCTGCGCTTCCACATCGAGGTATTCGAAGACGTCGGCGGCCAGGGCGTTTGGAAGCAGCCGAAAGATGATGACCTGCTCGTCCTCGGGCAGATCGAGGATTACCTCGGCCACGTCAGCCGGCGGCCATTCCCGAAAAATCTCGCGGAGCGCGCCAAAATTGCGCTTCTCGATGAGGCTTCGAATTTCCGGCAGGAGGATTTTTCCGACCATAACGATGAGCTTGAACCGAAGGACCGTCGCGACTGCCGAGCTTTTTAACACTCTGCTTGGCGGAGCGCAATGCGCGCAACGGAACACCGACTGCAAAGCTGTGTCGTCTGGAGCGCTCTCCGCTTGGAATTTCGCCGAATCTCGCCAATATGAGCCGGATGACGGCGACAGCGGCGGGGCCAATGATTCGGCGAGAAATCGGGGACGACGGGATTTGTATCCTCACCTTCGACCGGCCGGAATCGGGCGCGAATATTTTCGATGCGGCAACGATGCAAAGCCTGGGCGAGCAGATGGACGCGATCGAAAAGGATGCGTCGATCAAGGGCGTCATCGTAACCTCCGCGAAGAAGTCGATCTTCATCGCGGGCGCGGACCTGAAGACGTTGTTGAAGCAGGCGCAGACCGGCGAGATGCGTGGGTTCATCGTGGGTGGTCAAAAAGTTTTCAACCGGCTGGTGGCTCTGAAAGTGCCGACCGTCGCGGCGATTCACGGTGCCTGCGCGGGCGGCGGATACGAGATCACGCTGGCCTGCGATTACCGGGTGGCGTCCGACGATCCGGCGACGAAGATTGGGCTGCCGGAAACGACTTTAGGTCTTGTTCCGGCCTGGGGTGGCGCGACGCGCCTGCCGCGATTGATCGGCCCCAATGCGGCAGCCGAGGTAATCCTGAAAGGCAAACTCTATGGCTCGGCGGAGGCTCTGAAGCTGGGGCTCGTCGACGAAGTGGTTCCCAAGGGCCAAATCATGGAGGCTGCTCGCAAGAAGCTGTCGACTGGCAAACGCAAAGTGGAGGGCGGAGCTCCGGCGGCGGCTTCGCAGGAGCTCAGTCCTCCAAAGAAAGGCGGTAACGCGGCGCCGGGACGTGCTTACGAAATCATCAAGCGCTCTGCCAATTCATCCATCGACGAATCGCTCGCGTTGGAAGTGGACGCGATCAGCGAGCTGGGCGCGACCGAGGCCACGCAAAATCTGATCCGAAATTTCTTCCTCGCGGACAAATATCGCAAAGGCTCTTCGAAAACCCCGCCCGAGAAGATCTCGCACGCGGCCGTGATTGGCGCTGGCGTCATGGGCTCAGGGATCGCGCAATGGCTCAGCGCGCGTGGTGTTTCTGTCATCCTGCGCGACGTCGATTCGGCGGCGATCGATCGCGGGCTCGCCAACATCGAGAAGACTTATGCCGATGGGGTCAAGCGCGGTTTGATGAATGAGACCAAGGCGAAAGAAGGCCGGGCGCGGATCGTCGCTTCGACCCAGCCCGGGCCGTTGCGCGATGTCGAAATCGTCATCGAAGCCGCCTCCGAAAAGCTCGAGATCAAAAAGAAAATCTTCGGCGAACTGGCGGGGAACACGCCAGACACAACGATTCTCGCGACGAACACTTCCGCGCTGCCCATCGAGGAACTCGCAACCAGCATGGGATCACCCGCGCGGGTCGTCGGCCTTCATTTTTTTAA
>JALYIN010000382.1 GCA_030775765.1 Verrucomicrobiota bacterium | reverse complement strand
GCGCTGCTCAAGACGCTCGAGGAACCGCCGCCGCACGTGAAGTTCATCTTCGCCACGACCGAGCCGCAAAAAGTCCTGCCCACAATCCTGAGCCGCTGCCAGCGCTTTGATCTCCATCGGATTCCGGCGAATCTCATCGCGCAACATCTCCAGTTCATTGCCGGCAAGGAAAAGATCGTGCTCGATCCCGCGGCGGCGCACGCGATCGCCAAAGGGGCGGACGGCGGGTTGCGGGATGCCGAATCGATGCTCGATCAGCTCGTCGCATTTTGCGGTGACAAGATCGCGGAGCCCGACGTCCTCAGCGTCTTTGGTTTTACGAGCGAACAGACCGTCGCGAATTTCACCGAGAAGATTTTGCGGGGCGAAACCCCGGAAGCGCTCGAACTGCTTCACACCGAGGCCGACAGCGGCAAGGACATGATGAAATTGATGTCCGACCTGATTTCGTATCTGCGCGATTTGCTCGTCGGCAAAGTGAAACCGGAAGCGCTGGCGGACGATTTGAACCCGGACCTTCAAAAGTCGCTCGAAACCCAGGCCGCGATGATCGAGACCGATCGGTTGCTCGAATTGATCGATCAATTCGCCGCCGCCGAAGGCCGGATGAAATGGGCCCCGAACAAGCGCCTCCATTTCGAAGTCGCCATCATCAAGGCGATCCAGACGTTGAACCAGGTAACGCTTAACGAAGTGATCGAGAACCTCGCGGCCTTGCGCGACGGCAAAGAACAAGCCGCGCCGGCGAAGCCACCGGTGAAGCGCCCCGTAGAAGCGGCTGTCTCAGCCGCACCTTCCCCAAAACCCGAGGCCCCGCGCGTCGCTGAAACACCTCCCGCACCGGGAAATGAATCTCCGCCCGCGTCGCAAATCGATCACACAGAAGTCTGGCGAAAAGCGACCGAGAAAGTTCGAGCAACCAGGAAGTTAATCAGCGGATGGGTCGATGCTGGAACCGCCCTGGGCATTGAAGGCCGCTTCTTCCTCGTCGGATTTCCGCCGGACCACAAATCGGCGATGGAATCACTCTCAATTCCGCGGACGCGCGAATTTCTCGAAGCGGTCGTCAAAGAAATCAGCGGACAGGATTGGAAAATTAAGTTCGTATTGAAAGAAGGCCTGACGGTGAGGGCGCCGGCAGAACCATTGGCGCCGAAGAAACCGGAGTCGCAGGCGACGTTCAAGGATGATCCGCTCATCCGCGAGGCGCTGGAAATTTTTAAGGGCGAAATCAAAACCGTGAGCGACTGATCGATTATGAATCTGAACAAGTTAATGAAGCAGGCTCAGAAGATGCAGGAGCAAATGGCCAAAACCCAGGCCGAGCTCGAGGACAAAACCGTCGAGGTGCAGGCCGCCGGCGGGAAAGTAACGGTGGTCGCGAACGGATCGGGTGACGTGATGTCGATCAAGATCGCGAAGGAGATCGTCGATCCCGAGGACGTGGAATTTCTCGAAGAAGCCGTGCTAAGCGGCGTGAAGCAAGCGATCTCCCAAGGCAAGGAACTCGCCCAAAGCGAGATGACGAAGATCACCGGCGGATTGGGGATTGGTAGGCTCGGGCTGTAATGCGTGTCATCCCGAGCCGCGCAGACGGCGAGGGACCTCACAGTCGCGGAGAAATCCACTCAAGACACCGCTTCCGCGAACCACGCAGCGAAAGATTCCGAACGTCCCGGCCTTTGTTTGCGGGATCCTCGACCAATTGAGGGGCCCTTCGCCGTCTGAGCGGCTCGGGATGACAGCTAAAGAGAGCGCGCCTCCGCTTGATGCTTTTCGAACACGCAGACTTCTTTGATTCCAAATTCGGCCATCTTTTGCGATAAGCGCTCGTAGTTCTCTCCGAGCTGGGCGTGCGAGTGCGCATCGGATGCCGTTGTAAATGGAATTCCTTTCGCGAGCGCGAGGCGAACGATTTCGTCGGACGGATAGAGCTCATTCACTGGTTTACGCCAGCCGGCGGTGGAGAGCTCGATGGAGAGACCGCGCGTGGAGATAAAATCGAGTGTCTCAGACACGAGATCGACGATCGGGGCCTTCGGGCGATGTCCGTGGATCTTGATCAGGTCCAGATGGGAGAGGCAATCGACCAGGCCCGTCGCGGCGACCTCACGGATCCGGCG
>JALYIN010000381.1 GCA_030775765.1 Verrucomicrobiota bacterium | reverse complement strand
CAATAACGGTCGGGAAAAACTTGCCGGGCGCGGGGGTCTGTAACCTATTGCACCGTGAACTCGCTTCGGCTGGGCGTTAACATCGATCATGTGGCCACGCTCCGGCAGGCGCGGTACGCGACGATGCCGGAATCGAAGAACGCGGAGCCCGACCCGATCGCGATCGCGGGGATTTGCGAACGCGCCGGAGCGCACGGGATCACGGCGCATTTGCGGGCGGATCGGCGGCACATTTTGGACCGCGACATCCAGCGGTTGCGCGAAAACATCATGACGAAGTTGAACCTTGAGCTCGGCAACACGCCGGAGATCGTCGATATCGCGCTACGGATTGTGCCGGACGAAGTTTGTCTCGTTCCCGAAAAACGCCAGGAAGTGACGACGGAAGGCGGGCTCGATCTGGTGGCGAATAAGAAAGAGCTGGCGACGACGGTGAAGCGGTTTCATTCCGCGGGCGTGCGCGTGAGCATGTTCATCGATCCGCTCCTCGAGCAGGTCGATGCGGCAGCGGAGCTGGCGGCTGATATCGTGGAGCTTCACACTGGCAAGTTGGCCAACGCCTTCACCGAGAAGATCGCGCAACAGGAACTGGAACGATTGCGCGCGGCGGCAAAGGCCGCGTCGGAACTAAAGATGCAGGTGAACGCCGGTCATGGGATCAACTACCGCAACATGGCGCTCATCCACAAAATCCCGCACCTGGTGGAGCTGAACATCGGCCATTCGATCGTGGCACGATCCGTCTTTGTGGGATTTGAAGCGGCCGTGCGCGAGATGGTGGCGCTCATGGAGAATTACAAAGGATGATTCGAATGACGAAACCCGAATGACGAATGACGAATTAATGACGAAGCGTCAAGGTCGAGTTTCGAGTTTGGAGTTTGGTGCTTGGAGCTTCTTTGGAGTTTGGATCTCGGAATTTGGAGCTTCTTCGTGAGCGTGCTCGGGATTGGTGTCGATTTGGTGGAGAATGCGCGGATCGAGCATTCGCTCGAACGGTTCGGTGAACGGTTTCTGCACCGCATTTTTACCGCGGGCGAGATCGAGTACTCGCAATCGATGAAATTTCCGGCGCGCCATCTGGCGGCGCGTTTCGCAGCGAAGGAGGCGGTTTCAAAAGCGTTCGGCACCGGGATCGGAAAGGCGATGGGCTGGAAGGACATCGATGTGCGCCGAAAGGAGAGCGGGGAACCGTTCGTAGTGCTGGAAGGCGGCGCGAAGAAAGTGGCCGAGGACCGTCAGGTCTCGAGAGTTTCGATTACCCTGAGCCACACGGAGCACCACGCGATGGCAATGATTGTTATTGAAGGAAGCGATCGTTAACGGCCGGCCGGAACGGTCTAGCCGGTATCGCGAGACCGTTTGCGATACTCGCGGGACTTACGGTCGCCCCGGTCATTGGGCGCAATCTTCCAGGGCCTCCAGGTTGCCATCCAAAGTGGCAAGCGCCTCTCCCGCGAAATGGAGCGAGCCGGTGATGAGAATGCGCTCGGGCAGAGCGCGGGCAGCTTCGAGAGCGCCGACAAACGAGGGGGCGATGGAGGTCCGAGCTCTCCGCGGCGAGTTTGCGCCCGGACCGGCATTTGGAAGTGATGGAGTAACAGGGCAGAGGGAGCGGCTCAACTCGTCAGGCGGGAGGGCCCGTTCGGAGCGGATAGGGGGGAGGATGAAACGGGCGGCGATTGGGGCGAGAGCGGCGCCAATGCCCGCGACGTTTTTCTCGCGCAGGACCGCGAGAATGATGGTGGCGCGGTCATCGCCGAATTGTTCGCGCCAGGTTTCGGCGAGGACCCGCGCGCCAGCGGGATTGTGCGCGCCGTCGATGATGGTGCGTTCGTCCCAGCGCTGGAAACGCGCGGGCCACTCGATCTTCGCGAGACCGAGAGGAAACGCCTTTTCAGGAATACGAATTCTGCCGAAACGCAAAGCGGCGACGGCGAGAGCGGCGTTATCGCGTTGGTGCTTTCCAGCGAGGCTGACGGTGCCCGACATGTACGGTTCGGTCACAAATTCGAGTGGCGCCTCACAATGCGACGCTCGCGCCCGAATAACCTTTTCTGCCGCGGCGTCCTGTTTGGCGGACACCACAGGGACACGTGGCTTAATGATCCCCGCTTTTTCGCCGGCGATCGCGTCGAGCGTATGCCCCAGCCATCTCTCATGATCATAACTGATGGGAGTGATCACCGACACCACCGGCAGGAGGGCGTTCGTGGCGTCGAGTCTTCCGCCGAGACCGGTCTCGAGCACGATTACTTCGCACTCCGTCTTTTTAAAGTGATCGAGCGCAAGGGTCGTCGTGATTTCGAAAAATGTCGGATGCGGATCCCACTCCCGGATCGTATTGCGGAGCGCGCTCAAGCCGCGCGCCACTTCATCCGGCGCGATCATTTCGCCGTTCACCCGAATGCGTTCGCGGTAGGTGACGAGGTGAGGGGAGGTAAAAAGACCGGTGCGAAGTTTTGCGGCGCGGCAGATGGAATCGATTATCGCGCAGACGGAGCCTTTGCCGTTGGTGCCGGCGACGTGGATGATTCGCTGAGTTTTTCCCGGAACGTTCAGCTCGCGCAGCAAGCGCTGGGCATTCTCGAGTCCGAGCTTGATCCCGAAACGTTGCGTTCCGTAGAGCCAGGCCAGCGCCTCAGCATAGTTCACTGCGAGTTCGAAAAGTAGGTGAGAAACTCCGCGATCTGCGACCGCATCTTCTTGCGATGAACGATCAAGTCGATCAGGCCGTGCTCTTCGAGAAACTCGGCAGTCTGGAACCGCTCCGGCAAATCCTGGTGCGTGGTTTCCTTGATCACGCGCGGGCCGGCGAACCCAATCATGCTTTTCGGTTCCGCAATAATGACGTCGCCTAACGAAGCGAAGCTGGCCATTACGCCGGCGGTGGTGGGATTGGTCAGCACGGAAATGTAGGGCAACTTTTCGCAGGCATGGCGCGCGAGAGCACCGCTCGTCTTGGCCATTTGCATCAGGCTGAGCATACCTTCGTACATGCGGGCGCCGCCGGAAGCAGAAACGATAATCACCGGGCAGCGGTTCTCGGTTCCATACTCGATGGTGCGGGTGATGCGTTCGCCGACCACGGAACCCATGGTGGCCGCGAGGAAACTGAAATCCATGACGGCGATCGCGACCTTAAAGCCTTCGATCATTCCGTAGCCGCTCAAAACGGCGTCGGAGAGACCGGTCGCGTCCTGATATTTTTTCAGGCGGTCCTTGTAGCTGGCCATGCCTTGGAATTGAAGGGTGTCCACGGAGCGCAACCCGGCATCGCGTTCCACGAAACTTCCTTCGTCGAGCAAATTTTCGACGCGCTCCTTGGCGGACTGCGAGAAATGATATTCGCAGTGCGGGCACACTCGCTGGTTCTGCGAGAGCTCGATTTCGTGCACGACCTCCTTGCAGCCCGGACATTTTTGAAACAGGCCCTGCGGGATATCGCCGCGGCGTTTCCTGGGACCGCTACCGCCGATGGGAGGTCTCTTGAAAATAGCCATGTCGTCAGGCCCGAGCCGCCGTTGCCGCGTGAACGGAAACCGCGCCGGAGGCTATCAGGACGCGCGCACATTCGTTCAGCGTCGATCCGGTTGTTAACACATCGTCGATCAGAAGCACCCGCAAGTCTCGCACGTCCTGGTTTTTTCGTAAACGAAACGCGCCATGCAAATTTTCCATGCGCTCAGCGCGGTGGTAGGCGGTCTGAGTGGTGGTGTAACGCGTCCGTTCCAGCGCCGTGCGCAGCGGCGCCGTGATGGTGGGAGCGAGCAATTCGGCGAGGAGCATCGCCTGGTTGAATCCACGCTCGCGTTCCCGCGCAGGATGGAGGGGGACCGGGACGACGACGTCGAAATGGCGGCCGTGCAGGCGCGGGTCGCGCAGGGTTTCGCGAAGCCATCCGGCAATGGGATAGCGGAGGTGGCGTTGCCTGGCGTACTTGAATTCGTGCACTAATTTCCGGACCAGGCCTCGGCTGCGGTAGGCGGCGACGGCGCAATTGAAATGCAGGACGCGATGCTCGCAGTTCGCGCAACTGAAGGTCTGCGTGATCGCGCCGGGAAATGGCTCCGAGCATTTCGCGCAGAACGGCGCCACGATCCGGGGAGCACGGCGCTGGCAATCCGCGCAGAGATATTCGGAGCGCTCGACGTTGGCCGCGCAGACGACGCACGTCGGCGGATAAAACAGCGACGCCAAGGGTTCGAGAATTCTAGATGCGGCGAAGGCGGGCATAGTTCAACCACACGCTCACCAGCAACCAGGTGAGGAGCAGCACCGCGAGAGGCAGCAGCCCGACGAGCAAATTTTTGCCGAGCCATGGCAACAACATCCAATCGCGCCGCGTAATCTTGGCGAACATCATGCTCGTCACGATCCAGCCGGCGTGCAAACCGATCGGCGCCCAGAGCGAGCGCGTCGCCAGGCGAACGTGGGCCAGTATTATTCCGATAACGAACAAGGTCGTGAATCCCCCGAGCACGAGCATCGGCTCGCGGAACTGATCGAACGAATGCGCCAGGGAGGCGAAGCCCGAATACCACTGGACGAGGGTTGTCGTCTGATCGGGCGCCTTCAAAAAATGGACAATCGAAAAAATCCCGGCACTGAAAAGACCCGCCGGCCACGGCCGCCAGCCGCGGAGGATAACACCAAGAAATAATCCGCGGAACAGCGGCTCCTCGATGAGCGGCACCACGACGGCGGTTGGAAGCACCCTGAGAACGTCGAGCCAGGAGAAACTCGGTCGAATCGAATAAGCATCACTTAGGACGAGGAAAAGTTCACAGCAGACGACTGGAAGGCTCGAGAGCAGGAATCCTATGAGGATGTGGCGCAACCAGAGTCGGTTTGGTTCCAGGGCCAGATCGCGGCGCCCTTTGATCCTGAGCCAACGCAGGAGGGGCCAGAGAAATACAATCGCGCCTAGCATCAGCGCCCGGTGGAAAAACGATTCGAACTCGAATTTCGCCAAGGCGGAAAAAATTCCATTCGCGGCCAGCGCTTGCGCCGCCCAAAACAGGGCGGGCGCTGCCAGCGCGCCGAAAAGGATCGTGGCCGCGAAATAAGCGAGCAATCTG
>JALYIN010000380.1 GCA_030775765.1 Verrucomicrobiota bacterium | reverse complement strand
GATCAGCACCCAGCGAAATCCGTGGGTTCAATGTCGACCCAACCAGCTGATAGGTAGCAGCAGTCAGCACCCCGCCGATTCCCTCGAACAAAATCAACCGGCAATTAAGCAAAAACATGAACAAAACTAATCGCTTATTTGGAATTCCTTTGGTGGGCCACCTGCAAGCTCCGCTTCCTGTCGCGCCGCCCAAGGTGCAGGTGGCAAAGGCGCATGTCGCACAAGGAAACGAGGCCTTTCAACCCCTCCCCGTGCCGACTGGCGCTGCGCCCTACCGCATAACACTTGAGTCCGTGCTGTCGGGGTCCGACAGCGGAAGAGCGCAGCTGAAAGCAATCCAGAAATCTGGCAAACTTGTGCTTCACACCGTTGGCGATACAGGCGGAATCATGGATGCCGTTCCCCAGACTATCGTAGTGAAAAAGATGGCCGAACAATTATTGGTTCCTGAGCAGGATAGGCCCGCGTTTTTTTACCACCTTGGGGACGTCGTTTATTTCAAAGGCGAGGCGGGAAATTACTTCCCGCAATTCTACGAAGCCTATCAGAACTACACGGTGCCGGTCTTCGCGATTCCAGGTAACCATGATGGAACGCCACCCGGTGATGGCGAGAGCTCCCTCGGCGCCTTCATGCGGAATTTCTGCAACGTAAACCCGGTGATCACGCCAGAGGCGGTTGACGTAAATCGCACCGCGATGACGCAACCGAACTGTTTCTTCACCCTGGAAGCTCCTTTCGTGACCTTGATTGGCCTCTATAGCAACGTCCCCTCGGGCGGGCGGATCGAGCAAGATCAACTCAGCTGGTTTATCGGCGAATTGAAAAATGCCAGCAAAAGCAAAGCCCTCATCGTCGCCGTGCACCACCCGATTTATTCCGCCGACGACCACCACAGCGGTAGCACAGCACTGGAAGCGCTTCTCGACGGCGCCTATAAGACGGCCAAGCGCCTTCCGGACGCGGTCCTGAACGGGCACGTTCACAATTTCCAGCGCTTCACGCGGCAGTATGGCAAGAAGACGGTGCCATATTTCGTCGCCGGTGCCGGTGGCTATCACAACCTTCACGGGATGCAGAAGGCTCCGGACGGTGGTCAACTCCCCGTGCCTTATGCCGTAAATGGAGAGTTACAACTAGACGATTACGCGAAGAGCCGGCACGGGTTTGTCCGAGTAACTGCGTCAAAGAACGAATTGTTGTTTGAGTATTTTACCGTGCCTCGTCCGCACGAGTCATGGAGCTCCCCCGCCGAACGCTTTAACACCTGCCGTTTGGATTGGCGAAAAGGTATCATCCTGCCGTCCTAAAAAATCGCGATGGCAGCGGCTCAAGAATCGAAAACCCGTCGTCCAATCGTGATCTACACGCCGAAGGGGAAGGACGGGCCTGCGACAAATCTAACTGTTCGTAGGATTCCAAATGTAGGAGAAGGGGTCAGTCCCTGAGATTGTGCATTGTGGTAGGGGTCTTTTTTTTACGATTCCGCAGCTCGACTCGCCCAAACTTAAGGACTGACCCCTTCGACCCCCTCAAAAAAACTCGGTCGTCATAAACGGCGTTCTTCCACTTTGGCGGAGACGGAGCCGTGCATAGATTTAAGATCGAGGGCGTTCCGAGTAGCTGCGCCGAGAGTTGTGTTGTCGAAGATGCGGAACCGCTTCGCGGTAAAGCTCCAAATCCCAAGCACCAAGCTCCAGGGAAGTTTGAAAGTGATCAAATGCTGCAAACGGAGCTGAGCATAGCTTTAAGATCGAAGGCGTTCCCGGTAGCTGCGCCGAGGGTCGTGTTATCGAAGATGCACCAAACCGTGCGTCCCTCTTTCGCTTCACGCTTCAATCGGTCGGCGAGGCGGTGGATGTATTCGTCGGAATAGGAGGAGTAATAAACCTTCGGTGAACCGTGTAACCGAAAGTAGCTGAACTGTCGGCTTCCACCCGGTTCCCCGGCTGCTGGGACGCGGGCAGGATCGGCGGCGACTCGAGCGACATCGAGCTGGCGAAGGAGGGCATCGGCTTCAGGCGTGAACCAGCTCTCATGTCGCGGCTCACACGCAATCGAAACAGCGGTGCGGGCCCGAAGGTTCTTGAAAAACCTTGCGGCAATAGTTGCGTCGTAGCCCAAGCTCGGCGGAACCTGGACCAGCAGGCAGCCGAGCTTCGCTTCCAGAACCGAGATCTCGTCGATGAAGGCCGCGATTAAGTCGGCGGTGACGTTGGGACGAGCGGTGTGGGTGATTGCCTTCGGCATCTTTACCGAGAATCGAAAGCCCGGCGGGACCGCATCGCGCCACCGCGCCCAGATCGCCGGTTTGTGCGAGCGGCGGAAGGACGAGTTAATTTCGACTCCCGCAAAACAGGAAGCATATCGTCCGAGGTGGCTTCCGAGGGCGGGAAAGTGACCCTGTTCCGCCTTTGGAAGACTCCACCCGGCCGTGCCGATAAAAACGCGGGGAAGGTCTATCAATACGGTTATTTCCTCGAAACCAGGATCATGACATCCGTTATTCGCCGATGATTTTCACCAGAGCGCGTTTCCGGCGACCGCCGTCGAATTCGCCGTAGAAAATCTGTTCCCAGGGGCCGAGATCGAGTTTGCCTTTGGTGATGGCGACGACGACTTCACGGCCCATGATCTGACGCTTCAAGTGGGCGTCAGCGTTGTCTTCCCCGGTGCGATTGTGCCGGTAAGCGCTGGTGGGCGCGTGCGGTGCAAGTTTTTCCAGCCATATCTCGTAGTCGTGATGGAGGCCGCTCTCGTCGTCGTTGATGAAGACCGAAGCGGTGATGTGCATGGCGTTGACCAGGCATAACCCTTCGGGCACGCCACTCTGGCTGACGAGCTCCTCGATCTTCGGCGTGATGTTGATGAACCCGCGCCGGCCCGGAACTTCGAACCAGAGGTATTCGGTGAGCGATTTCATTGGTTAGACAGGATTAGCCCGATTCTAACGAAACCTTTAGAAGTCATTTGGTGATCCAGTTTAATCCTGTCGAAGAACCTTCGCGAACCTTCTCGATCGTGTTGATCACCCGCTCTCCCGATCTCGTGCCAGCTACCCGAGCTGCGTCACCGTCTACCCGCGCGGCTCCCGCGCGCACGTGTTCCATGTCGTTTTAACTCTTGTTAAGAATCTGGACGATCTTCCCAATTGTATTCCAACTCCGCGTCGTGACCGGCACGCCCAGGAGCTTCTCGGCCTTGCCGAGGTAGCTGATCGCCTTCATCTGCCGGCGGTACAGGCCCAGGACGAATCGGCCCTGGATCGCAATGATCCTGAGCAGCCAGTCCTCGTCCGAGGGAAGGCTGAGGGGGATAGGAGGAGGCGCCGGAACTCGTTTGGCTGCGACGCTTACGAACCGGGTGATGTCCGGCCCGGATGGCTGTCCGGCGAACGGATCCTGCGCTGTTAGTTTGATGATGTCGCGCGCGGGACAGATCATGATCTCGCATTTGAAGGGCAGTTTGCGAGAGATCGCCGCGCGCAGAACCGTCTCGCTTACCCTGGCACCGACAACGAAGGTGCCAACCGCGCCGATGTTAACCACACCGAACCTGGCGAGCTGCTTCGCAATGACCGCCGGTTGGCATCGGTTCGCCCCACCGACGTTCACCGCGCGAAGGAATACGACCTGGGTCATGCGTCAGTTTCCACAGACGAAGGGCCAGTGACGAGTGACAAGTGACGTGTGACGAAAGCAATGACAAAATTCGCCGTAACTTTTTTCGCGCTGCCGCGTTTTGATCCTCTGTGTTCAAGCTGATTATGAGAGCGCTTTCTTGATTTCTTTATTGTTGATGGGGTCAATTTTGCCAAGGGCGCTGGGGAAGGGGTGCGATCCGCTGGCGATAGCGGACCGGAGTTGCATTTGATCGACAAGCGAAGTCCCCGGGCGCATTCTCGGTCTTCCTATGAACCTCAAGAATCTACGGAAAAAGATCCGCAAGCTGGAAATTCGGCTGCAAGAGGGCCCGGAAAAGCTGGCTAAATGGAAACGGAAGTTCGCGGTGATGGAGAAAGCCGCGGCGCGGAAGGCAAAAAAGAAATTGGACTCTCGGGCGGCAGG
>JALYIN010000379.1 GCA_030775765.1 Verrucomicrobiota bacterium | reverse complement strand
GGGCTATCCTTACTTTCCGCTCCGGAAAGAATTTCCGCTCGAAGGATTGCCGAGCAACATGCCGGACGTGGCGTTCTCGGAAAGTGCGCCGCTCGAAGGCGGCCCCTTCGTTACATCGCCCAGCACGGCGACAACGAAAGATCGCGAGCCGCGGGCGCGTCGACCGATTGAGCCATAACGCGCTGGTCGTTGAAACTTTTTTTGCTTTTCCTTATTGCGCTCTGCGTGACGGCTCTCGCCGTGGCGGCGGCTGCTTACTTCAACTTCGACCCCCTGCCCCATGATGCCATGGCAGATCGCGTTCTTGTCGAAAAATCCGCCCGCCGGCTGACGCTGCTGAAGAATGGCAACGCGCTTAAAACCTATCGCGTCGCGCTAGGCCGCGCGCCGGTCGGCGCAAAAGACTACGAAGGGGACCAGCGCACGCCGGAAGGAATCTACTCGATCGATTTCCATAAAGCGGACAGTGATTACCATCTGGCCTTGCACGTTTCTTATCCGGAGCCCCGCGACATCGAACGCGCCGCCGCTCGAGGTCTCTCAGCCGGCAGCGACATCATGATTCACGGATTGCCCAACGGCCGCGGCTGGATCGGCAGAGTTCACCGGCGCAGCGATTGGACGGCGGGCTGCGTCGCCGTCACCGATTTTGAGATTGAAGAAATCTATCGGGCTGTGCCGGGCGGAACACCGATTGAGCTTAGGCCTTGAGGCTAGCGGTTATTCAGCGTGGCGCTCAGCAACTGCCCGAAAGCATTCGCCGCGTTTTTGCCTGTTTCCAAGACTTCTTCGTGACTCAAGGGCGAGTCGCCCATTCCCGCGGCCAAATTCGTCAGGCAGGAGAAACCGGCAACGTCCAGTCCGAGCGCGCGGGCCTGGATCGCTTCGAGGACGGTGGACATGCCGACGGCATCGGCGCCTAACGAGCGGAGCATTCGCACTTCTGCGGGCGTCTCGTACTGCGGGCCGAGCAACCCGGCGTACACGCCTTCGTGCAAAGCGATACCTTCCGCTTTCGCGGCGCGACCGAATTCCGCGCGCCACTTCTTAGAATAGGTTTCCGTGAGATCGAGGAACTGAGCGCTGCCGAGCAGCGGCGTCGTGCCGGTCAGATTGAGATGGTCGCTGATCATCATCCAAGAGCCGGGTGAAAAGTTCTCGTTCGCGAGGCCGGCAGCGTTGGTGAGAATCAGGCGTTTAATTCCGGCGGTAGCCAGGATTCGGATACCGGCGGTCACGTCTCGCGCAGTGTGGCCCTCGTAAAGATGAACGCGGCCTTGCGCAAAGATCACCCTGGTGCTGCCGAGAGTGCCCAAAACGAACCGACCGGCGTGCCCGGGCACCGATGGGTTCGGCAACTCGGGAAATTCCGAATACCCAAGGCTGTTCGCGGAGTCGATCGCCGAAACGAGAACGTTCAACCCCGAGCCGAGGACGATCGCGACCTCCGCTTTCCAGTTCCGCAACCGATCGAGCGCCGCGTCGCTCACGATCAGGCCGCTGAGATCGGAGGGGCCGACTCCGGTTTCCGCGTCCCCGCCATCACGTCCGGTCGCATGGTCTCATCGCCACGGATTGGGGTGATCTTGGCGTCCTGCTTCGGATACGCGATGCGAGTGTGGAGCATGGTCATCAGCGTAAAACGAAAACGCTCCGCGATGACATTCAGGTCGGCGAGCGTCAGATCGCACTCGGTGAGCTGCCCGTCTGCGATTCGCTGACTGATCAAATCGGTCACGAGCTGTTCGATCTTCGCCGGCGTCGGTTTTTCCAAACTGCGCGACGCGCTTTCGATCATGTCCGCGAGACTGATGATGGCGCTTTCTTTCGTCTGCGGTTTCGGGCCGCTGTAGCGGAACGTTTCCTCGCTCACCTCGGGCACATCTTCCTCACGCAGGTTCATGATCTTGCCGCCGGTGCGCGCGTCTTCCTGTTGCTGGAGCGCGCGCTTGTAAAAGTAATACACGAGTGAGGTGCCGTGATGTTCCTGGATGATGTCGATAATTTGACGGTTCAAACGGTGTTTGAGAGCGAGATCGATACCCTCTTTCACGTGCGCGATAATAATCAGCGCGCTCATCGTCGGCGCGAGATCGTCGTGCGGGTTGCGCTCGAAGTTCATGTTCTCGGTGAAGTATTCCGGCTTCACCAGTTTGCCGACGTCGTGGAAGTAGGAACAGACGCGGCAGAGCGTGGCGTTCGCGCCGATGGATTCCGCCGCGGCCTCGGCCAGATTGGCCACCACGAGGCTGTGATGATACGTGCCCGGCGCCTCGATCGTCATCCGGCGCAGCAACGGGTGATTGAGATCGGACGCTTCGAGCCAGGAAATGTCGGTGGTGACCTGGAAAAGATGTTCGAACATCGGAACAACGCCGCCCACGACGGTCGCGGTGACTATGCCGTTGCCGATGGCGAGAGCGCTTTGGATCCCGAGCAATTTCCAATCGATCATGTTCGGTGAGAGGAAATCGATCGGGCCGATAATACCGAAAGTGAGCGACAGCAGCCAGATCGCAATCCCCACGCCGAAACCGGCGCGGATCAGCCGGCTGCGTTTCCGAACCTGAAGCGTCAGATAGACCGCGGTGAATCCGCTGATCATCCCGCAAACCAGCAGCGGCGCATCGACCTTTCCAAACAGAATGCTGCTCCAGAGGCTGACGAAGACAGCCGCATAGAGTCCATGGTTCCGGCCGAGAAGAACGCTGAGCAGAAGTGGGGCGAACGCGTAAGGCGCGATCAATCCCACCGTCTCCGGCCGCAGGAAAGCGAACGAGCCGCTGTTGCAAAGGACGAGGAAAAACTTCGTCGCCGCGAGCTGAACGAACATGACGCCGAAAACCAGCAGCAGTCGAGAGCTGCGGAGGAAAGTCGTTGGCTGGTTGATCCAGAGCTGCGTTATCGCAGTGGCGAAGAAGAGCAGCGAGATAACGAAATTCTTCGTCGGCTCCGGTTGTTGGCCGCTGAAGATCAAAGCCGCGATCCCCGCTACAAACGCCGCGAAGATAAGGTATTTCGTCGGGGTCGCGAACTCGAGGCCGTGGAGCAGTTCGTTCTTCGTCCGGCGTCGGCGGATCTTGCGCGAAGCGAGGCCGCGCTTGATCAGTTGACTGCGTTTCAGGAAATCCAACATGGCGTTACTTGCGGGAACCCGGGGCAAGGTTCGCGGGCGACCGATGTTGTTGATACGCGCTAATGACGGCGCGCACCAGCTCGTGCCGGACGACATCGCGCTCGTTGAAATAAACGAATGAAATTCCCGGCACGTTCTTCAAGGCCTGCAGCGCTTCCACTAACCCGGACCGCTTATTGGCCGGCAAATCAATCTGGGTCACGTCGCCCGTCACCACGCATTTCGAGTTCGGACCCATCCGCGTGAGGAGCATGAACATCTGTTCCGTCGTGGTGTTCTGCGCTTCATCCAGAATAATGAAAGCGTTGCCAAGGGTTCGGCCACGCATGTACGCGAGCGGCGCCACCTCGATCGTCTGGCGGGCGACCGAACGCTCTATCTCCTCCGCATCGAGCATGTCGCGCAATGAATCGTAAAGCGGCCGCAGGTACGGCGTGATCTTTTCCTGAAGGTCGCCCGGGAGAAATCCAAGCGCTTCGCCGGCTTCTACTGCCGGCCGCGTCAGGATAATGCGAGTGACCTGCTCTTTCTTCAGCGCCGCCACCGCCATCGCCACGGCGAGGTACGTTTTCCCTGTTCCAGCCGGACCGACGCCAAAGACGATGTCGTTCTTCTGGATCGCCTCGACATAATTTCGCTGGCCGATGGTCCGGGCCACGATCGGCGCCTTGCGCGAGGAGGTAATGATCTTCACGTCCACGACGTCGCTGAGATTATCCGGGCGGGCTTCAGTCACGGAATTAAGAGCGTAGCTGAATTCA
>JALYIN010000378.1 GCA_030775765.1 Verrucomicrobiota bacterium | reverse complement strand
GCTCCATGCGGTGGCTCCGTGCGAGCCGCGCCGAGTTAATCATCAGGCGGCCTCACGGCGCAACGCCAAAAAGACAACTCGTTCGCGCCCGGACGCGGCTGTGCTATCCTCTGCGCCCGTGCTCGATGTCCTGAGTTTCTCGCTGATCCGGCAAAAAATTGCGGCGTTCATCGCCGCGGCTCTGGCGCTTTCCGTTCCGATCGCAACGCCGTCGCGGGCCGCTACCGCGGGGGCTCTTCAGTACGAAGCGCTCCCGCTCATTCGCTCCGCGCAAAATCATTTGCTCGTCCGCGCGGAGATCAACGGCAAGCCGGCCCTTCTCGGCGTGGACACCGGCGCACCCGTCAGCGCAATCGCCATCAATCGCCGCGCTTATTTTGGAATGGCGCCTATCACCGGCAAATCCACGCTCCCATCGCGGCTAAGTATCAACGGCGCCTTCAATTCCGTGGCGATCGCGCGCAATCTTCGGCTCGGCGCGCTCAACCTCGTCGATGAGCCGATGGTCATGGTGGACCTCGGCGGGATGCGCCGTTCCGGCAAGCGCGATGAAATTGACGGCATCCTCGGCGCGGACATTCTCTTCCCCACCAAGGCCATGCTCGACTGCCAGCGGCAGATCCTGGTTCTGAAAATAAATCCGAGTGTGCCCGGCAGCGTGCCCGGTTTCGACCTGAGCGGATTCCAGCGCATTCCGATGTATGTCAGCGACGGCTTTAATCTTTACGTCGACGGTTCCATTAACGGAAGGAAGGCGAGGCTGATGGTGGACACGGGCGCGTTCGCGACCCTGCTTCATTCGCGGTTCGTGCGGGGGATGCGGATTCCGTTGCGCGAGACGCCCTTCAGTTCTTCCGGCGTGAACCTGAAACATCGTGGCGTGCAGATGGCTACCATCTCGCGTTTCTCGATTGGCTCGATGGATTTGGACCGGAAGGACGTGGGCGTCATCAATCTGGAAGGCTTAATCCACGGCGGTTTGCTCGACGCCTCCCCGCCCGTCGCCGGTCTCCTCGGCTCCGAAATCCTCCGCCGCCATCACGCCATCATCGATTTCGGAACGAAGAGCCTGTACCTGAAACGGTGACGCTCTTGGAGACGGCCTGCCCTCAGGTCGTTGGGAGCGAGCGATCGCACCATCCCGGCGCCCAGACCGGTCCTATTCGATATCCAGCTCGCGCACTTTCTTCTGGGCGCGGATAATTTCCACCTGGTTCCGCAACTTGTCGGCGAGCCCGATTTTTTGCAAAATGCCGTCCATTAAAATAACGGGAGACGAAAGGTCGGAAGTGTTCACCTTGATATTTTCCAAGCCGACGGTCCGGTAGACGAACGGCTGCAAAACCTCGATGTCTTTGACGCGATACAGCTCCAGCGTTTCGGTGACTTTGCTAAAAATGCCCTCGGTCATTTTCAAGCGCTCGCTCGTCAGCTCGAACACCTGGTTCTTCGTTTCCAAGTATCGCCGAAATCCGATGAAGATCGGGACGATAAGCCAGCAAAACAGGAAGCAGAGGATGAAACAGCCGAGATTCTTCAGTTGCGACGCGGTCCCGCGCCAAATCGTTTCTTCCGCCATGGGTCCAGTTCTATCAGAGCGGCGGCGGAGCACAAGCACAGCGCGCCCATGATCACACAAGCCTTTGTCCTCGGTGCGGGGCTCGGCACGCGGCTGCGTCCGCTCACGGAAGATCTCCCGAAGCCGCTCATCCCCATTTTCCAGAAGCCGCTCATCACCTTTGTGCTCGATCACCTGATCGCGGCCGGCGTTCGTTCGTTCGTTATCAACACTCACCACCGTCCCGCTGCGTTCCGGGAATTTTTTGCCTTGGGAAATTATCGCGAACATCCGGTGCAACTGGTCTACGAGCCGGAAATCCTGGGGACTGGTGGCGGAATAAAGAACGCCGAATCGTTGTTGCGCCCAGAGCATTTCATTTCCTACAGCGGCGATCTCCTCACGGACATCGAGCTGGCGCCGTTAATCGAGGAGCATTTCCGCGCCGGAAATGACGTGACGCTGGCCTTGCGCGAAACGGATCACGGCCGCGATGTGGCGATTGAGGGCAGCCGTGTCGTGGACATCACAAATCGATACGGTCACCCGGGCCGGTATGATTTCGCCGGCATCTGCATCTGGACGCGGGCTGTTTTTGAGCGGATTCCGAGCGGGCGCGTTCTTTCCTACATTTCGGTCCTGACGGAATGGATCGGGCAGGGCGGCAAGATCGGCGGCGTGGTCCTGAACGAACAGCAATGGTTCAACATTGGTTCGCGCAAAGAGTATCTCGCAGCCCATCGCGTCATCTTGAACGAACATTGGAAGCCCGATTACGTGGAATCGCCCGATTGGCCGGTGCGGGTGGCCAGCGATGCGCAAATCGATCCAAGCGCCACGCTCTCCGGCTTTTACTCGGTCGGGCCCGGTTGCCGAGTCGGCGCAGGCGCGATCTTAGAGAACACTATTCTCTTCCCGGGCGCACAAATCGCTTCCCGATCTCACCTGCGGAACTGTATTGTCCGCTCCCAACGTAAAGCCGAAGGCGACCTCAGTGACACCGACATCTAGAACCGCAAAGACCGAGTTGCTCCTTCGCCAGACGCGAATTCATTTTCCCCGCCTTGAAGAAGCGAAGGTCAAGATCACGCCGATCGAGAAGGGCGGGTCCGACCGGAAGTTCTATCGCGTTCGTTGCTCGCCGGAACAAACGATCATCCTCGTTAAGTACAATCTCGAGCGGGAAGAGAACCGGCATTACGTTGCGATTGCGGAGTTCCTGGACGCCCACAAAATTCGTGCGCCGAAAATTTATTTTCACGATCCGGCCGAAGGCCTGATCTGGATCGAAGATCTCGGCAGGACCGATCTTTGGAGCCAACGCGACGAGAGCTGGATGGTGCGCCGTGCGTTTTACGAATCAGCGCTGGGTGAGATCGTGAAGCTGCATTGCCTGCCGGAGGAAGCGCGTGGGGCGATCCAGAAAAATCTGCCCGCGGAATTTGACGCGCCGCTTTATCGCTGGGAGCAGAATTATTTCTTCGAGAATTGCCTCGGCCGTTTTTTCGGCGTCGAAGCGCATGCGCTTTCGGAGCTGGCGACGCTGCCCTCGTTACGCCGGATCGCGGAAGACCTCGCTCAGCGGCCTCGGGTTCTCGTCCACCGCGATTTTCAATCGCAAAACATCATCATGCGCAACGGCCAGGCGCACCTCATCGATTTCCAGGGAATGCGCCCCGGCCTCGCCGAGTACGATCTCGCGTCGCTGCTCTTCGATCCCTACGTCAACTTCTCGCACGCGGAATGCGAGGAGCTGCTGACCGATTACGAAGCGAAGCGCGCTGCCGCGGGCGATCCTGTCGCGAGCGATTCGCGCTCGACTTTTCGCCTCTGCGGAATCCAGCGGCTGATGCAGGCACTGGGCGCCTACGGATTCCTCGGCCTTGTCAAAGGCAACAAGATATTTCTCGAACATATTCCCGCCGCGATGAAATCGCTCCGCGGGCTGGTAGCGGAGATTCCGGATCTTGAAAAACTGAGCGTGGAGCTCGATCACGCGCAATAAGCGCAGCGGCAACGGCCGCAAGCAGATGAACCCTGAAGCCCCGGCACCGCCTAATTTCTTATCGCGCCTCATTGCCTGGGCCGCGGCGATTGGCACCACCCTGCCGGAAATCATCTGGCAGGAATCGGGGCACCAGGTTTCGTGCTGGTTCACTGTAATCGGATCATTGTCGGTCCTGGGGGCAGCGCTCCTGGCCATTTGGATTCCGTCGTTACGGACGCTGACGCGATTTCTGATTGCGGTCGCGCTCTTGAACCTGGCGTGGGGTTGTATCTCGCCGACACTCGCGGCATGGCCAGCGGTGCTCGCTGTCACAGACAATGCGAGCTGGGGCGCTCGCTTGTTTCTTGCCCGGACTTTTACTCTTTCCGGAGCCATCCTCGTTAGTCTCACCTTGATCGGCAGCGGAATTACGCGGCGCGATTTATTTTTGTGCAAAGGGAATCTGGCGGCGCCCGCACAACCGTTCGGGGTATCATGGATGTGGCTCGCCCCGGCCTTCATGCTCCTCTTCGGGTTGGTGTTGTCGGGATATCTTTACCTCACCGTCCATCCCAATTTCAGCGTCAGCGAGCGGATCATCCGGACTCTTCCCTGGAGCATCGCGGTTGCGACGCTGAACGCGGCCAGTGAGGAATTTCAATTTAGGAGCGTTCTCCTCGCGCATCTGCGCAGCGTTTTTCCTCCCGCCGAAATGGCCCTGCTGACCGCCGTCTTCTTCGGGCTCGGCCATTATTATGGACAGCCGTCGGGCCTGCTCGGCGTATTGATGGCCGGATTCGCGGGCTGGATTTGGGCGCGTAGTATGATCGAAACGCGCGGCGGCGTCTGGGCATTTCTCATTCACTTCGTTCAGGACATCGTCATCTTCGCCTTTCTCGCCGTCGCCGCGGGGATGTGAAGAAAGCTCCAAACTCCAACATCCAAAGAGCTTTAAACACCAAGCACCAAACTGGCTCGCGCGAACGCATCGGTTGCTGGAATTCTCTGGTGTTTAAATTTTGGAGTTCGGAGTTGTTTGACCTTAGCGCACGAACGGATTCGTTCGTCGCTCGGCGGCGATCGTCGTCGCGGGTCCGTGACCGGGCAGCACCATGACGTCGTCGCCAAGCGGATAGAGCTTCTCCTTGATCCCGCGAAACAACAGGTCGCCGTCGCCCCCGGGCAGGTCCCATCGTCCGACGCCACTCGCAAAGAGGACATCGCCGCCGATCAACAACTTCTCTTCTTGCGAATAGAAACAGAGACTGCCCGGACAATGGCCCGGCACTTCAAGAACCTCCATCTCGCGGCCAAGGAAGTCGCGCGCCGGGGTGGCGGCGATCAGGAAATCCGGCTCGACCGGCTCGATCTCCAGTTGAAACCCAAAGCTGCGAAAGAATTCCGGGTCGGAGATCATCGGGACGGTTTCGGCATGGCAGCCCAGCTGGCAGTCGAACCGCTTCTTGATCTTCGCCACGTCCGGGACGTGATCGAAATGACCGTGTGTTAACAGGAGCAGCTTCGGTGTAACGCCCTCGGCAACGAGCCAATCACAGGCACCATCTGGGGCGTCGAACAAGATCGGGCCTCCAGGCGCCTCGAGCAGATAACAGTTCGTCTCGAAAATCCCCCCGCAGAAAGTCTCGTATCGCATCGCTCAGATTGTAACCGCGGTCGGTGACCCCGGCTAGAGCGCCCCAACCCGCGGCATCGCATCGGGATCATCGATCCCGGCGACAAGGGAATGAAAGCTGCATGCAAGGGCGCAGCGAACGGCACGTTCTTTGAATGTTCCGCCCAGCCGATTGTCTCACTTGCAACGAATCAACCTACACGCCGCGGCTTTCTTGCCTTCTCCAGGGATTCTGCGACTTTCCGAAACCTCTTTTTCCGAATGAAGCTAACTCTCCGCTCACTTTCCGCTCCGCTTGCTGGCGTCCTGGCCGTCGCACTCACGACCGCGCCGCTCCTGGCGAAGTCGGACGCGGGGAATGTCGCTACTTCCGTCGGCCGTCTCCTGGAGGAGGGCCACTACACTCACCAGGCACTTAACGACGAGGTCTCGAAGAAGTTTCTCAAGACCTACCTCGAACTGCTCGATTTCAGCCACCTCTTCTTCACCCAACAGGACGTCGACATGCTGACGTCAAAATATGGCACGTCACTGGACGATGATGTGCTCCTGGGAAACCTGAAGCCGGCTTATGAGATTTACGATCTCTACACCAAGCGCGTGGATGATCGGGTCGCCAAGATCAAGGAACAGCTCAAACAGCCGCAGGTCGATTTCAAAAGCGACGCGACCATTGAGATGAGCCGGCAAAAAGCGGCGTGGCCCAAAGACGACGCGGATGCCGACAATGTTTGGCGCGGACGGATCGTGAGCGAATTGCTCCAGGAACACCTCAGCGAACATCCGATCGAGCCAGGGCCGAAATTGATCGCGCGCCGCTACGAGCGCCTGGCCCGCAACGTTCACGAACAGGACAAGGATGAGCAGGTGAAGCTTTTCCTCGACGCGCTCGCCCAGGCTTACGACCCGCACTCGGAATACCTGAGCAAAGCGGACCTAAAGAATTTCAGCATCAACATGGGGTTATCGCTGGTTGGCATCGGCGCGATGCTCCGGACGGAAGACGGTTACGCGAAGATTGAAAGCCTGGTGCCCGGTGGTCCGGCGCAGACGGACGGGCGTCTTAAAGTCGGCGACCGGATTTCGGCCGTGGCGCAAGGGAACGGCGAATTTAACGACGTGCGCGACATGCGTCTCGACAAGGTGGTCGAGCAGATTCGCGGCAAGAAGGGAACCAAGGTCCGGCTGCTGGTGATTCCCGCGGATTCACCTGATCCATCCAAGCGCAAGACGGTCGATCTCGTTCGCGACGAGATTAAGTTGAAAGACCAGGAAGCGCGCGCCGACATCATTATTAAGAAGAACGAAAGCGGGGAGCCGGTGAAGCTAGGCTGGATCACGTTGCCATCGTTTTATGCTGATATGGATCGGCACCAGAAGAGCACCACCAAGGACGTGCTTGCGCTGCTCAAACGGTTGAAGAAGGAAAACATCGCCGGCCTGATCGTCGATCTGCGGCGGAACGGTGGTGGCTCGCTCGAAGAAGCGATCGCGTTGACGGGCCTCTTTTTGAAGTCAGGCCCGATCGTGCAGACGAAAGGCTCGAACGGCAACATCGTCGTCTCGAGCGATCCGGATCCCAGCATCGCTTACACCGGGCCGATGATTGTGCTAACGAGCCGGCAAAGCGCCTCGGCCAGCGAGATCTTCGCGGCCGCGCTCCAGGATTACGGCCGCGCCCTGATCGTCGGCGACAAGAACACGTTCGGCAAAGGCACGGTGCAAACGATCCTGGAGATTGGGCGGTTCACATCCTTGCTCGGCAGCCGTTCCCAGGACGATGGCGCGCTGAAGTTGACCATCCAAAAATTATACCGCGTGGCGGGCGGTTCGACGCAACTTCACGGCGTCGCGTCGGACATTGTCTTGCCGACGTTGTCCGACCTTCCGGAATTCGGCGAGGGCGCGCTGAAAAATTGTTTGCCCTACGACGAAGTGCCGAAGGCCCGGTTCACGAAATGGTCTGACGGCCACGGCTTGTTCGTGGACGAGTTGAAACGCCGCTCGGAAGCGCGCGTTCAGGCGAATCCCGAGTTCAAGTATGTGATGGAAGATATGGATCGCCTCCGCAAGCGGCTCGATGAAAACCGAATCTCGCTAAACGAGGACACCCGCAAGGCGGAGTTGAACGAGGACAAAATCCGCAAGGAGACTCGCGCCAAGGAACGTCTCGCGCGCCATGACGAAGAAATGCAGATGATCCGACTCACGCTCGACAACGTCGACAAGCCAAATCTTCAGCCGGTCATTTTCCCCGGAAAACTCGCCGCGAACAAAAAGGGCGGAAACAAGGTTGCGCCCGAGGCCGCGACGGATTCCGATTCCGAGTCGGTTGGCACAAACGACGACGGAACGAAGGAACCGGCGATCGATCCCGAGCGGGATGAGACGCTCAACATCCTCAAAGACCTCGTCGACCTGAATCGCGGCCCGACGACCGCGAGCACGACTAGCACGCCGGCCGCGAACTGAGATTTCGGAACACAGGCAAAATGCCTGTATTCCTACTTTGCTCCGCGCGTTCTCTCACACCGCAATCGGCGCTTTGATTGCGGGGTGCGGATCGTACT
>JALYIN010000377.1 GCA_030775765.1 Verrucomicrobiota bacterium | reverse complement strand
GCACCATCCAATCCGGACGGGCGTGCGACGAGGCAAAGCCCTGCACGAGCTTTAAACGCTTCGCGAGCTTTTTGCGAATCTGTTTGCTCTTCGTGTTCCCCATCGCCTCTTCCAGCTCTTTGTTGAGCTTGTTGAGGTTGATCTCCGCCAAAAGTTTCTTCACCGCTTCCGCGCCCATCCCGGCGACGAAATCTTCGCCGTACTGTTCCTGCGCTTCGCGATATTCGACTTCGTTTAGCAGCTGAGTCTTGGTCAGCGGGGTCTTGCCCGGATCGATGACGATGTAGTCCTCGTAATAGATTACGCGCTCAAGTTGCCGTGCGCTCATGTCGAGCATCAGGCCCAGACGCGACGGCATGCACTTGTAAAACCAGATGTGCGAGACGGGGACGGCCAGTTCAATGTGGCCCATGCGCTCGCGGCGCACGCGCGCCAGCGTCACTTCGACGCCGCAACGGTCGCAGATCACCCCCTTGTGCTTGATTCGCTTGTATTTTCCGCACGAGCATTCCCAGTCCCGGGTTGGCCCGAAAATCCGCTCGCAAAACAAACCGCCTTTTTCCGGTTTGAAAGTCCGGTAATTGATCGTCTCCGGATTTTTTACTTCGCCCTTGCTCCACGACCGCATCGTGTCCGAGGAGGCGACTCCGATCGCCACCTGGTCGAAGCCGACCGTGCGTTCTTCACCGACTAGTTCCCGCCAGGAATGTTCGTTCATTTAGTTTTAGAGAATTCTGAAATTACGCCACGTTTTCCAGGAAACTTGTCGGCGCCTGGCCGCCAACTTTCACGTCGAGGCCTAACGACTGCATTTCCTTGATTAACACGTTGAAAGATTCCGGGGTGCCCGCTTCGAGCGAGTTGTCGCCTTTGACGATCGACTCGTAGATGCGCGTGCGTCCCTGTACGTCGTCCGACTTCACTGTCAGCAGTTCCTGCAAAGTGTAAGCCGCGCCGTAGGCTTCGAGCGCCCAGACTTCCATCTCGCCGAAACGCTGGCCGCCATATTGCGCCTTGCCCCCGAGCGGCTGCTGCGTCACGAGCGAATACGGTCCGACTGCACGCGCGTGAATTTTGTCCGCGACCAAGTGGCCCAGCTTCATCATGTAGATGTAACCGACCACGACTTCCTGATCGAAGGTGTCGCCGGTGCGGCCGTCATAGAGGCGCGCTTTGCCGGTTTCCTGCACCCAGGTGAAGCCGTCGATCTTTTTAGCGTCATTGAGGTACTCGCGGATCTTCGCTTCGGAAATTCCGTCAAACACCGGCGTCGCGACTTTGAAGCCGAGCGCCTTCGCGGCCACGCCCAAGTGCGTTTCGAGCACCTGGCCGACATTCATACGGCTCGGCACGCCGAGCGGATTCAGCACGATCTCAACCGGAGTTCCGTCCGCGAGGAACGGCATGTCTTCTTCCGGCACGATGCGCGCGACCACGCCTTTGTTACCATGACGTCCTGCCATCTTGTCGCCGACGCTGAGCTTGCGCTTGCTGGCGATGAAAACCTTGACCTGCTTGATAATGCCGGGATCGATGTCGTCCCCACTTTCAACGCGATCCATCGAGCGTTCCCGCTCCAGCTCCAGCTCCGCGAACTTGTGTTCGTAAGAAGCGATGATCTCCCGGATCTTGTTCCGGATCGGGCTCGGATCGATTTCGATGTGATCGTAAACCGTCGCCAGCTTTCGGAGCAGCGTCTTCGTGATTTTGCGGTTGGCCGGGATGATGATCTCACCGGTTTCCGCGTTCACCACGTCCAGCGGAATCTTTTCGCCGAGCAGGATATTCGAGAGAGAATCGGTCAGTTGCTCGGTCAGCTCTTCCTTCTTCTTGCGGTTATCTTCCGTGATCGACTTCAGCTGCCGCTTCGTTTCGGACGGCGTCAGCTTCTCGCGCGAAACTTCGTGGCGCGATGAAACCTTCACGTCCATCACGATGCCGTAAGTGCCCGACGGAACGGTCAGCGACGTGTCCTTCACATCCGCCGCCTTTTCGCCGAAAATGGCGCGAAGCAGACGCTCTTCCGGCGCCAGTTCCGTCTCGCTCTTTGGCGTGATCTTGCCGACGAGAATGTCGCCCGGTTTCACTTCCGCGCCGACCCGGACTACGCCATCCGGTCCAAGGTTGCGAAGCGCTTCCTCGCTGACGTTTGGTATGTCCCGCGTAATTTCTTCCGGCCCGAGCTTGGTGTCGCGCGCGCCGATCTCGAATTCATCGATGTGAATCGAAGTGTAAATGTCCTCCTTCACGACCTTCTCCGAGATCATGATGGCGTCTTCAAAGTTGTAACCATTCCAGGGCATGAACGCTACGAGCACATTGCGCCCGAGCGCGAGTTCGCCCTGGTCTGTGTTCGGTCCGTCTGCGATCACCTGGCCGCGCTTCACGTGCTGGCCTTTCTTGACGATCGGCTTCTGGTTCACACAGGTCCCCGCGTTCGAGCGCATGAATTTCCTGAGCTCGTAAACGTGAACGCCCGCGCCGTGATCGGTCTTCAACTTCTTGCGGCCTTCCGGCATGTGCCCGTCTTTGGTGACGACGATTTGATCCGCCGTTACCGACGCAACTTTGCCGGCTTCCGTTGAAATCAAAACTGCGTGCGAATCGCGCGCGACTTTGCCTTCCAGTCCGGTCCCGACCAGGGGCGATTCCGAGACGATCAAAGGAACGCCCTGGCGCTGCATGTTCGAGCCCATGAGCGCGCGGTTTGCGTCGTCATGTTCCAGAAACGGAATCAGACCCGCGGCTACCGAGACGAGCTGTTTCGGTGAGACGTCCATGTAATGGACCTTCGACGGCTCGACTTCTAAAAAGTCGCCGCGATAACGGACGGAGACTTTCTCCTGGGTAAGATGGCCCTTCGCGTCCATGGTCGCGTTCGCCTGCGCCACGAGGAAATTCTCCTCGCGATCGCCGGTCAGATAATCGACCTGGTCGGTCACGCGTCCCTTCTCGACCTTGCGGTAAGGCGTTTCGATGAAGCCGAACTCGTTGATTCGCGCGAACGTGCTCATCGAGCTGATGAGACCGATGTTCGGACCTTCCGGCGTCTCGATCGGGCAAATGCGTCCGTAATGCGACGGATGAACGTCGCGCACTTCGAAACCGGCGCGGTCGCGGCTTAACCCGCCTGGCCCGAGGGCCGAGAGCCGGCGCTTATGCGTCAACTCCGCGAGAGGATTCGTCTGGTCCATGAACTGCGAGAGCTGGGAGCGACCGAAGAAATCGCGGATCACCGCGCTGAGCGCTTTCGGATTGATCAACTTCTGCGGCGTCATGCCGTCGATGTTGATGTCGAATAATGTCATGCGTTCCTTGACGAGGCGCTCCGTGCGCGCGAGACCCACGCGGCACTGGTTGGCCAGCAACTCTCCCACCGTCCGGACGCGGCGGCTTCCAAGGTGATCGATATCGTCAAGCGTGCCTTCGCCACGGCGCAAGCTGATCAGGTATTTGATCGCGCCGATGAAATCTTTGTCCGTGACAATTCGCTCGCCGAGATCGACGTCGATGCCGAGCTTCTGGTTGATCTTGTAACGGCCGACGCGACCGAGATCGTACTTCTTCGGGTCGAAAAACAACCGCTTCAGGAGCGCCTTCGCGTTGGCCACCGTCGGCGGATCGCCAGGACGCAGCTTGCGATAAATGTCTTTCAACGCCTCTTCCTGGTCGTGCGCCGGATCTTTCTTGAGCGCCTTCACGACAGTGTCGTCGTTGGTGATGTCGATCACCTTCACGTCCTTGTGCCCGAGTCCCATGATCTGGCGCACGGTCGCCGCCGTGAGCGGCTCGAACGCGCGCGCCACCGTGGCTTCGCCATCGAGGACGTCCGCAATCAACACCTTGGTCGCGAGTTCTTCCTCACCGAGCTTCTCGCTCAGCTTGAGTGTTTCGATGGTGTAAAAAAGCTTGATCACTTCCTCGTCCGAGCCGTACCCGAGTGCCCGGAGAAAAGTGGTGGCGAGGAATTTCCGACGCCGCTTGCGGCGATCGAGATAAATGTAGAGCAGATCGCTGGTATCGAATTGCACTTCAATCCACGAACCGCGATCCGGGATGATCCGGAAGCTGTAGAGCACTTTGCCGTTCAAATGGATGCTCGATTCGAAGGCAATGCCCGGCGAACGATGGAGCTGGCTCACCACCACGCGCTCCGCGCCGTTGATGACGAACGTCCCCTGCGGCGTCATGAGCGGGATTTCGCCCATGTATACCTTCTCTTCCTTCGTCCCCTTCTCCTCGCGGAGTTGGAAGGTGACGTGGAGCGGCGCGCTGTAGGTTTGGCTCTCCCGCTGCGCCTCGAGGGCGGTCAGCTTCGGTTCGCCGATCTCGTAATGACTGAAATCGAGGGTGGCCTTTTCATCGTAACTCTCGATTGGAAACACCTCTTTGAACACGGCCTGAAGGCCCGAATTCTTCCGTTTTGAGAACGGAACGTCTTTTTGGAGGAAATCGACGTAAGAATTGAGTTGAACCTCAATGAGGTTTGGAGGCTCGATGCCTTCCTTGATGGTTCCGAAGTAGATACGTTCCGACATAATTACTAGACCAATATCCGAGGTTGTTAACGACACCCCGGCCGCACACGGGATGGCGAATGAAAATGCTCACGGGTCTCAGCCGCGAGCAAGGAGCGCAAAAATAGCAGCAAAACAGAGGCCGTCAAATTCCGTGCCACTGTTTTGTTGCCTAATTAAATTTTGTCCGTCGGGTGCGGTTTTGAAAATAACTCTACTGCTTCCAGCAAAAAGATTTCTGACACACCGGCACCCGGCGCGCAAGGTAATTTCGCACGCCGGGTTGCGGTGGGATGCAATTACTTGATTTCGACTTTGGCGCCGGCCGCTTCGATCTTCTTTTTGATCTCTTCGGCTTCCGCCTTGGTCACACCTTCCTTGATTGTCTTGGGAGCGCCTTCGACGAGCGCCTTGGCTTCCGCCAGGCCCAGGCCCGGCACGGCGCTGCGCACTTCCTTGATCACGCCGATCTTGTTCGAGCCCATCTCTTTCAAGATGACTTCGAAGGCGGTCTTCTCTTCAGCTGGAGCCGCGGCCGCGCCGCCCGCACCTGCTGCTGGAGCCGCTGCTGCCGCGACCGGTGCCGCTGCGCTCACGCCCCATTTTTCTTCGAGTTGCTTCACCAGACCAGCAATCTCGAGAACGGTCAGGCCGCTGAGTTGCTCCACGATTGTATTTGTATCTGCCATTTTATTTTCCTCTCATGCGCCGCCTTCGGAAGCTTCCGAAGAATTACGTCCCGCAGCCACGGGACCGGACGTTGTTTTTGGTTGCTCGCTCAGCCATCGGCGGCGTCGCGAAATTTTGTTAGCCGGCCGTTTCGCCAGCGGGTGATTCTCCTGTGGTTGATTCTCCTGTGGTTGATTCTGTTGTCGGGGCCGCTTCCGCGTCAGGCGCTGCCTGAGCCGCTTCGGGGGTGGGCGCTTCAGCCGTGGCGACTGGAGCTTCCTCTTGTTTTGCCGCGGCAGCCGGTTCAGCTGGTTGGTCTTGCTT
>JALYIN010000376.1 GCA_030775765.1 Verrucomicrobiota bacterium | reverse complement strand
TTCCAGAAATCGCCCAGGAAATGGAAGCTGAGATTGGTGCGCGCGAAGGCGCCTTTGAAACCGACGTGATCGTAGATGATCAGCTCAGGCATCTTCGCGTCGGACACGGCAGGCGGCGTGCCGGCCTCGCTTCCGCAGGCGTGGTAACTCAGGGGGCCGACTTTCCATTTCGTGTCGATGATACAGCCATTGTCTGGCGACAGCTCGGTTTTCGGTATTTGTCTCATAAGCGCAGTTCTCCTTGAATTTGACCAGAGCCCCCGCGGGATGTCGAGCGGAGATGTTTGCCCCCTGATCTAGATCCTGTGCTCGCGATTGTCCGACCGCAGCCGGATCGTCTTGCTCTTTAAATCGTGCGATGCCCGGATGAACCGCACCGTGCGGCTTTTCGCGCGCATCAGGAGGGAATACGTAGTCGCGCTCGCGCCCTGTGTCTTCACCCCGCGCAACATCGCGCTGTCGCTTATGCCGGTCGCGCAAAAAATGATGTTCTTCCCGTTCGCCAGATCGTCGGCAAAAAAGACGCGGCCGAGATCCGCTTTGTGGCCGGCGGCGATCAGGCTCTTGCGCTCCTTGTCGTCCCGCGGCCACATCACGCATTGCAGGTCGCCCCCGAGACATTTGATCCCCGCCGCCGCGAGCACGGCTTCGGGCGCTCCACCGATCCCCATGTAAAGATCGATCCCGCTGTCCTGAATCGCCGGCGCCATCGCCGCCGCGATATCGCCGTCGCTGATCATACGCAATGACGCACCCGCGCGGCGGATTTCCTCCACCATCTCCTTGTGCCGCGGCCGGTCGAGCATCATCACCACCACGTCCTGGACCCGCTTGTTCAGGCACTGCGCTACAATCTTCAGCGTCTCTTCGATCGGGCTCTCGATCCTGAGCATGTCGATCCCCTTGATCTGCATGTGCTCGAGAACCTTTGGGCCGTAGGCCAGTTTCGTCATGTAGAACGAAGGGATGTCGCGAAGGGCGACCTTCACTCCCTGCTCGGGGCTCGCGGCCGCGATGCAACTGATCGAGTTCGGCGCGCCCTTCGAGATGTTCGTCGTGCCGTCGATCGGGTCGATCGCGATGTCGAACTGCGGCGCTCCCGGCAACCAGGTGCCGAGTTGCTCGCCTTTGAAAATACCGGGCGCGTCGTCCTTGATCCCCTCTCCGATCACGACTTCGCCGCAGATGTTCATCAGGTCGAACATGCCGCGCATCGCGTCGCAGGCGGCCGCGTCCGCTTTCTCTTTTTCCCCGCGGCCGAGCCACGGGAGTGAATTGAGCGCCGCCGCTTCCGTGGCCCGCACGAAATCGAACTCAATGATGCGCTCGATGTCGTGGTAGTTTTGCGAGCGCAGTTTCACCGGGGACATTCTGCCTTTTCACGAACGATCAGCAAGCCACGAAGCAAAAACTCCAAACTTCAAGCTCCACGCTCCAGAGAAGCTCCAAGCACCAAACATCAAGGGCTCTTCTTGGAGCTTGGGATTTGAAGCTTTTTTCCTAATTCCCCGGCGGCTTCGGTTTCGGCGCGGCGTTCGGCTTCACCGGCACATCGCTCGGCGCGACATCATACTCGGGCTTGGCCGCGCCCATGAGCCAGCGATCGAACCAGCCGACGAGGTGTTGCAGCCGCTCGATGCGATGCCACGGCTGTCCGCCGCGCGACAGCTCGTGCGTTTCATTCGGAAACTTCACCATCACCGTCGGAATTTTCCGGAACTTCAAGGCGCGAAACATCTGTTCGCCCCCGGCGCCGGGAGGTGTCCGCGTATCGGTCTCGCCGAGGATAAACATCATCGGCGTCTTCACGTCGTTGATGTAAGTGATCGGGGACCGCGCCTTGAAATCTTCCGGGTCCTGGAACGGCGGCGCCTTGAACCAGCGCGGTTGAAACAGCGTGAAGTCCGCCGTGTACCACCAGTCCATCCAGCTCGCGATGTCCCGCTGCGAAACCGCCGCGGCGAAACGATCGGTGTGCCCCACCACCCAGTTCGTCAGCAACCCGCCGCCACTCCCGCCCGTGACGCCGAGTTTTTTCTCATCGATGAACCCGCGCTTGATCGTCTCGTCCACGCCGATCATCAGATCCTTAAAATCGTCGCCGGGATAATGATACTGGATCACGTTCCCAAACTCCTGCCCGTAGCTCGTGCTCCCGCGCGGATTCGGATAGAGGACGACGTAACCTTTCGCCGCCATCCATTGGAACTCGTGGTCGAAAACGAAACCGTACGCTGCGTGCGGCCCGCCGTGAATGTTCAGGATGAGCGGATATTTTTTTGCCTTATCAAATCCCGGCGGCTTTTGCAGCCACGCCTGGACCATCTTGCCATCGAAACTCTGGTAACGGATTTCTTCCGGCTCGGTGAGGTTGAGCTGGCCGAATAATTCGTCATTGCTGTGGGTTAACTGCCGCGCCTCGCCGCTCACGCGATCGAGCCAGAACAAATCGCCGATCCGCGTGGGCGTCGAAACGACATAGACCAGCTTCGAGGCGTCCGACGCGGCGCGGAAACGTGGCACGGCCTGATCTCCTTTTGTGATTTCACTCATCGCGCCCGTCGCCACGTCGAACAGCCCCAGATTCGTTCGCCCTTCCTTCGCGAAATTCTCGACGATCCCCTTCCCATCCGCGGTCCAGAACGGTTGATTGCCCCCACCCGCGCGCGGCGAACCATTGTCCCCGAAAACGCTGCTGCCGACGTCGTAGTCGAATTTCTCGGTGAGATTGCGCGGCTTCGCGTCCTTCGCCAGGTCGAGCACCCACAAGTCCGGTTGAGTGTAGGAATTGACCGGCTGTTCCACCGAACCCGTGAATGCGACCTGTTTTCCATCCGGGCTCAGCACCATCGCGCCCATGTCCATCTCGATCGTGGTAATCTTCGTCGATTCTCCGCCGGCCACGGGGATGGAGTAAATTTCCGTCTTCGCGGTGTCGTAGTAGGGCTCATCGTTATGCTGTGTCGTAAAATAAATCTGCGAACCATCCTTCGACCAGACCGCGCCATCGTCGTCGAACCGGCCGCGGGTTAGCTGTTTCGGCTGCACCTTTTCGTCCGGATTGTGCGGCGCGGTGACGATCCAGAAATGCTGCGGCCGTTTGAAATCGAGATAGCCTTCGTCGTTCGAGCGATAAACCGCGCGTGTCACCACATGGACGTCGCTCTCTCGGTCGTTGTCGTTCTCAGGCTTCTTCACTGCATCGGGGGAAGGCAAAGGAGAGGAACCGTCGGCCGCGTGTTTTTGTTCCTCTTCCTTCCGTTTTTTCTTTTCCTGCTTCTCGAGGTCCTCCGGATTCGACGAGCTGTTGAAAACGATCAGCTTCCCGTCCGGCGACCATTTCGGATCGCCCGCGCCTTTCGGCAGGCTGGTGAACAAAAACGCGTCGCCACCGGCCATCGAGAGCATGCAGAGCTGCGG
>JALYIN010000375.1 GCA_030775765.1 Verrucomicrobiota bacterium | reverse complement strand
ACGGGGATGGGCATCCTCGCTCCCAACGGAATCGGACTCGATGCGTTTTGGGATTCACTCGCAGCCGGACGCAGCGGCGTAGGCCCGATTACCCGGTTCGATGCGAGCGCCTTCAAGAGCCGGATCGCGGGGGAAGTAAAAGGTTTTCAGCCCCTCGATTACATCGATCCGAAGTTCAAACCGAAACGCATGGCTCGGCACACGCAGTTTGCTTTTGCCGCGATGAAGATGGCGCTGACAGACGCGAAGTTCGATCCGGCGATGCATCCAGTCGATCATCCGATTCCGGTGATGCTGGGCGTCAGCACCACTGCCATGGACATTCTCGAGGAATGCTGGGGCGATTTGGGGCGGCGCGGTCCGCGTGGCGTGACCGCCGGGGTCGTTGATTGCCAACCTCAGGCCGCCACGCAAATGCTGACCATCGCGCTTGGGATATCGGCGCGCGCGACGACGATTGCATCCGCCTGCCCCTCGGGATTGGACGCCATCGCATCGGCGGCGGCAATGATTCGCCTGGGTGAAGCCGATGTGGCTGTGGCGGGCGGGACCGATGCGACGATTACTCCGCTGTCGATGGCGAGTTTCGCCGCGGCGGGATTAAGCTCCACGAGAAACAGTGAGCCGGAGCGGGCCAGCCGGCCTTTTGATTTGCTGCGAGATTCCGGCGTGATTTCCGAAGGGGCGGGAATGCTATTCCTGGAGAATTACGAGACAGCGATAGCGCGCGGCGCGGTACCTTACCTGGAGATTACGGGCTATGGCACGCAAGGTGATAACTATGCCAGTAATGAGCTTTTTGGGCTGGGTTCAACCATGCGCGCGGCGCTCGATAGCGCGGGAAAGAATCCCGAGGAAATCGACTACATTTGCGCGTACGGTCCCGGCCATCCGGCCCTGGACGTGGTGGAAACGGATATGATCAAGCGCGTCTTCGGCCCCCAGGCCTACTCTGTCCCGATCAGTTCCATCAAGGGCGTAACCGGCAACGCGCTCTCGGCTGCGGGACCCCATCAGATCATCACGTGCGCTTTATGCTTTAAGCACGGCATGATTCCGCCTACCGCCAACTACGAGGTACCGGATCCGCGCTGCGACCTGGATTACGTCGTGGGGCGTCCGCGACCGCGCAAGATCAATACCGCCCTCATCAACGTACGGGGGCTGGGGGGCGGTAACAGCAGCATGGTGGTGGAACGCGTTCGAGAATGAACGCTGCCACCATTTCCTTGTGGGCGGCCCTCCTGATTCAGATCGGGCTTGGCGTTGCTGTCTTCCGGGCCAATCACAAAAACCACGCGAACCAAAGTTTCTTCATCGTTTCGTTCTTCATCTCGGCGTGGCTGTTGTCTCTCCAATTTGCCTACAGCGCCACCGAAGCCGGGGCGGCGGAGTTTTGGATCCGCAACTCATGGGCGTCCGGAGTGCTCATGGTAAATGGGTTTAATCTGCTCCGGCTGGGGATCCTTTGCCGGGAGGGCGGCTGGAAACAAATTGGATTGCGCTCCGCGAGTCTCGCGGTTCCGAGTCTTACCGTTATCACTTTGTGCTACGCGAGGGCGTTTCTGCGCTCGGCGTCAATCCCCCAGGGAAATACCGGTCACGAGTTAATTCCCGTGCCGGAGTACGGACCACTCTTCCCGTTCGTTGCGGCCTTCCTGATTAGCGCGATCATAGTCGTCATTGCGTTTTGCGTTCGGGATTTGCGGCGCAGTTCGGGAATTCAAAAGGTTGAGTTCCAATTCGTCATTGCCGGTGAAATCGCCCTGGCGGTTTTGGTGGCATTCAGTCCATTCGTCGAGCGGGACATCGCCGCCCAGTTCGCGCCGTTCCGAATTGTTGTCTTCAGCCTCATCATCGCTTACGGAATCGCGACGCGGAAGATCATGGACGTCGGGTTTTTCTTCCGGCGGGTCACTTCTTATGCGGTCCTGACGGCCTATCTGCTCGCCCTCTACGCGCTGGTTTGGTGGCTCGTCTCGACGGCCTCCAAGCCCTTGTTTCCAGATGAATCTCGAACGTTCGGCCACCTGGCGGCGGCGCTCGTCGTCGCTTTTGCGATGGCGCCCGCACGCGGGATTTCGCAGCGATTTGCGAACCGGCTCTTCATCGGATCGCGGGGCATCGATTTCCAATCGACCATGAATGAGGCGGCGGGCATCCTGAAATCAGTCACAACCCTCCAGGATCTGCTCGATCGTTTCGCGAAAACGATCGGCGAAGCGGTGGGCACTGACCGCGTTTTCATTCTGCTGCCCGACAAAGAAGCATATGTGCAGCACTATCCGGCGGCACACGCGGAGTCCGACGCCGAGGCGGTGCGACTGAGCCGAAACGATCCGACCATCTCATACCTGGAGAGCAGCCAGGAAGTACTCGTTCTGGATGAGCTGCACCGCGTTCGTACGACGGAGGAACTGGAGCAGGCGGCGCAGCAGATGGCACGGTTGAAGACCGCTGTCGCGCTCGGGTTTTTTGCGCGCCAGCATCTCGCGGGCGTGATGCTTCTGGGTCCGCGGCTTTCCGGCCAGATCTACGGCGCTGTCGAGCAAAACGCCCTCCAGGTGCTTTGCGGCCAGCTCGCCGTAGCGATCGATAACGCCCACCTCTTCACCGAAGTGGAGAACGCGCGCATCTATAATGAGACGCTGCTCGAGAACCTGACCACCGGGGTAATCGCAGCGGGTGCGGACGAGCGGGTCACGGTATTTAATAATGAAGCCGGCCAGATTACGGGTTTGAACCCGCGGGAAATCATCGATCATTCGCTCGATCGATTGCCGGCCGGACTGCGGGAAGTCCTATGCGAAACGCTGCGCACCGGTAAGCGCCAGGAGAATGGCGAGCTGATCGTGCCGCTCGGCGATCATAACGCCGTGGTGCGCGCGAGCAGCTCGATTTTCCACGGCCAGCAGGGGGAGATGCTTGGCGCGCTGGTCGTGCTGACCGACATCACCGCTTTCAAACGCCTTGAATTGCAGATTCGCCGCAGCGACCGGCTCGCCAGTCTCGGAACGCTTTCCGCCGGCATGGCGCACGAAATCAAGAACCCGCTCGTCTCGATCAAAACTTTCGCGCAGCTCCTGCCCGAACGTTACCAGGACTCGGATTTCCGCGAGACCTTCTCGAATCTGATCGGGCACGAGATCGACCGGATCGATTCACTGGTGAACCAGCTCCTGCGTTTCGCCCGCCCGGCCAAACCTGTGCTGCGGCCGATGCATGTGCATGAGGTCCTGGAAAAATCGCTCCAGCTCATCGGCCACCGGCTCTACCAGAAGGAAATCAAATTAACTCGTTCCTGGCAGGCCGATGTGGATACCATCCGCGCCGATGCCGACCAGCTCGAACAGGTATTTCTCAATTTTTTCCTCAATGCCATGGACGCCATGAAGCACGGCGGCGTGCTAAGTGTCGGCACGGAAATTCATGCGGCGACAGAGTGGGTCGCGGCGCTCTCCGGAAGCAATGGCGATTCGCACGAGGTCCTGCGAGTGACGGTTCGCGACGATGGCGAAGGCATTCGCAAGGAAGACATCCCGCATGTCTTCGATCCGTTTTTTACTACCAAAGACTACGGCTCCGGGCTCGGGTTATCGGTCGTGCACGGCATTATTCAGGAACACGGGGGTCAGATTGAAGTGGAAAGCGAACTGCGGAAGGGAACGTCGTTTCATATTCTGCTGCCGCTGGTTCGTTTCGCGCAGGGGGTTGCAGCAGCATGATTTCCTCTCCCCCGATTTGCATCCTCTACTCGCAGGATGCCGACCTCGTCCGCCGCGCCAAGGCGTTCCTGAGCGCGCTCGCACAGGTGCGCCACGTCAGTTCGCCGGACCGGCTCGACGCGGTTCTCCAGCAGAACAGTCCCGCGATACTCGTTCTCGACTTGCGAGCGAAAGAAGCGCGCGATTTACTCGAACAAATCCAGGAGGTGCTGCCGGAAATCCTGGTGATTGCGCTAGGAACTTTGCGCTCCGAACCGTTGCGCGAGGTGGAGCAATCAGGCGTTTATGCCGCCGAAGATTTGCAGATCGATCGACGCCGTTTGCAGGGGTTGGTCTCCCGCGGTTTCGAACATTTGCGCGTGCTCCAGGAGAATCGCGATCTCCGCGAGCAGACGATGGTCCCTTACCCCCCGGAACCAGCCCGGCGTCTTGACGCGCCGGCCGAACGCCGTGAAACAGCTCTGCCGCTCCTGCGTTTCCCCCGGGTGTTCCGGCGTTTCGATAACGTTGAAGCCTTGCTGGCTAACCTGGTCGAAAGTGTGGCCGACGCGACTGGTGTGGGACGGGTGGGAATTTTTTCCAAGATCAGGCAGAGCGATCGCTTCCGTCTGCGCGCCGGCCTGCGTTGCCTTCCCGAGACCTACGACGTCGAATACGGGGAACGGGACGCGCTCGTGCGCTGGTTCGAGCTGCACGCGCATTTGATTTCCCGGATGAACCTGCCCCATGTCGATCCCGCGCAACGCGCGCTCATGCGCCGCGCGCTTGATAACCTGGCAGCGGAAGTAATCGTTCCGTTGCACGCCGGGGGCCGGATCATCGGCTGGGTCTTTTTCGGTCACCGCGTGACCGGCCAACGCTTTGAATCGAGCGACCTCGAAGGACTGATGG
>JALYIN010000374.1 GCA_030775765.1 Verrucomicrobiota bacterium | reverse complement strand
CATTTAAATGCACGCGTAAGGGGCCGATTTCCGCCCGCGCGCTGTACGGCAATTGCGCAACGACGAGGCGCGAGACGATCTCTTTTGGATTCAACGCGGAGGCCTGCGCGAGTATTCGCGTGGCGTCTGCCTCGCGACGCAGTCCGGCATAGGTGAAGCCGGCTTCTTCGAAATTGATGGAGTTGCGCGGGTCGAGCTGGATCGCATGCTCGAAATTCCGAACTGCATCGTCCCAATGCGCGCGGCGTCGATCCACCGATGCGAGAAAAACATAGAGCCGGGCTGAATTTGGCAGCAGCCGGCGCGCGAGCTCGAATTCCGTCAGCGCGCGATCGTAATCGCGGAACCCATGGTAGGCGTAAGCGCCCTTTTCCATGCGAACCTCGCCCGCCTCGGGCTGAATTCGTTCCGCATGCTGCAGCGCGAGCTGCGCCTGCTCGCGCCGGGGCGGCGTGTGATCGAACCCGCCCCAGTAGAGATCGAGATGCACCTCACAGAGCAGGCAGTAGGCGAGCAAAAACTTCGGATCACGCCGGACCGCTTCTTCCAGAAGACTGACCGCCTGCAACAAACCTGCCTTCGCCCCGGTGTCATTGGCCAGCTCGTCGAGAGCCTGCGCGCGCTGGAATAGATCGTTGGCCACGAGGTCGGTCGTGGGCGGTTGCGCGATCGCGGCGCGCTCGCTCGTGGAAAGGCGCGCCTGCAATTGTTCGGCAATGGTCTGCGCGATCTCGCTTTGAATGGCGAAGACATCCGCGAGGTCGCGATCGTAGGTCTGCGCCCAGAGATGGGCATCGGTGCGCGCGTCGATTAACTGCGCGTTCACCCGCACGCGATTCAACGCCCGTTGCACGCTGCCCTCGAGCAAATACGCGACCGCGAGCTGACGGCCGATCTCGCGCAGGTTGCGCGTGCCTGTATTTTTATACTGCATCACGCTCGTCCGGCTGATGACTTTCAAGTCCGCGATCTTCGCCAGGTCGGTCAGGATTTCGTCCTGCACTCCATCGGCGAAGTAGGCGTTCTCTTTATCACTGCTCAGGTTTTCGAACGGAAGAACAGCGATGCTTTTGTCGGCGATTACCAACGTCGCCGCCTCGCTCGAGGCTGGAGTCGGGCCGCTCATCAATCGTGGCCGGAAAAACTGGAAGACGAACAAACCCGCTGCGATCGCCGCCATCACGAGCGTGATCGCGACTAGCTTGCTTCCGGTCCGACGCGTAATCGACTTGTTAGGGAGGACATCTTCCGCCCGTACGATTCCTTCCGGCGTAATTTCAAACGCCCACGCGAACGCAGCGGCAATCGGAAACCCTAAGACGAGCGCGACGAGCAAAACCTTCATCGTCCAGACCGGCGCTGCAAAAGTTGGTAGAACAATCGAAGCCGCCTGAATCAGCAGCCACGCCACCACCGCATAGGCCACCGCGACCTTGTAAACATTACGCCGCTTCAGCTCGGCGAGGACGTTGCCAAGTTTCACGGCTGTTTCGCCTGGCAGAGCTTCTCAAAGCGCGGATCGCCCCGGAGCGCGTCGAAATCGGGATCGAGCCGAAGTAAAGCTGGGGTAAGAGGTGACCCGAATCGGGAAGAGTAGGGTATGGTGAGCAAGTTGGGCAAAACTGTGAATGCGGCCTCCTTGTCGCCAAAGCGAATCAGAATGCGGGCGCGCAGTTCCTCAAAACCTGATCGCCGGCTAACGTCGGTTCCGTGTATCGTCGCCACCGTTCGGTTGATCACGTTGAGTGCCGCATCCTTCTCCCCCAGACCCGCAAGAACGTAGGCAAACGAATCTGCGAAGCGTGTATTTTCAGGCTGCTCTTTGGCCAGCGCTTCCAAGGGGCCGCGTAAGCTGGCAAAGGTCGCTCGCGCGCCCAGCTTGTCCCCAGCCAGTTCCTGGAGGTCACCCAACTGCCAGGCATTGATGAGCCACGTCACTCCGGTGTGGGGTTGGCTGGCACGCGCTTTCAGAACAGCAATCGCTCCGGCTGGCTGCCGAAGCAGCTTCGCTTGATACCAAAGCGCTGAACTTGCTTCGAGGTTCTCTTCATCAGACTTAAGTCGGCTGAGAACTGACTCAGCTTCGTCCAGTTTGCCGGCGGCTTGGAAAATTTGCGCCTTGAGCCCGAGAAATACGGCCTGTTGAGGCCAGATCTGCAGGGCATTTTCCACTAACTGGGCCGCCCCGGCGAAATCGCGATCGCCAATTCGAATGCGTGCAGCCCAGCGCCGCGTGAAAATGTTACGGGGATCCAAGGCGATGGCCTGATCGAAGTAATCAATGCCCTTCCGCCACTCTCCCAGTGAGGGGCAACTAAACCCGAGAAGCTGGACAATTTCCGCGTTGCTTGGCCAATTTGTGTGGAGTTGTTGCAACCGCTGGTTCGCCCCCTTGTGGTCTCCCAGGATCAGATAATCAAAATAAGCGCGGGCCAATTGCGCTTCTGGCAATTCGGGTTGCAGACGCAGAGCTTCCGCCGCGGATCGCTCAGCCGCCGCTCGTCTCTCGGCCGTTGTCTCAAAATTGACGAAAGCGATCGAATAGGCGCGGGATAGGCCGGCCCACGCCAGCGCAAAGCTCGGGTCAAGGCGGACAGCTTCTTCGTACGATTGCGTCGCGGCTCGCAAGGATTCTTCATTGATCAACAGCCACAATTGGGTGTTGCCCCGGAGGTAGGCGTCGTAGGCAGCCGGATTGTTGGTTGGCTTTTGCGCGAGCACCTGTCGTTCGGCGCCAGTGAGCTTTGCATTTAACTGCTCGGCGATCGCACCTGCCACTTCCGCCTCGACGGCAAAGATGTCGTCCAGCTTGCGGTTGTAGCTTTCCGCCCACAGATGTTCGTCCGTCGTCACCCGAATCAGCTGCACGTTCACATGAACCGCATTCGCAATTTTCTGGACGCTGCCTTCGAGAATGTTGGCTACGCCGAGTTGCTTGCCTATTTCGCGCAAATTATCCGGCGCGCTTTTATATTTCGCGGTCGAAGTGCGCGAGATTACTTTCAACGCCGAGATCTTGGATAACCGCGTCAGGATTTCATCCTGGATACCCTCAGCGAAATAGGCGTTTTCCTTGTCACTGCTCAGATTTTCGAAGGGCAGAACAGCGATCGATTTCTCGGAGATCGCTGGTAATTGTGGTGCGACCGCGCCTTTTTCCCGCACCGCGTCTTGCGAAGCCACGTCGGGCGCGGCGGCACGGTTCGTTCGCGGGTAATGCCATAACCAGTAGGCGCCGACACCGGCTGCGGCGATTAGCAATCCGAATCCCGCGAGCGCCCACGCGTAACGCAAATTTTTCGCAGCGGCGGCTCCCGTTCCTTCCGGTGTTTTCTCGATCCCTGATGGCGTGACATCGAACGCCCACGCCAGCACCAGCGCCACCGGAAAGCCGACGCCCAGCAACACGATCAGCACCGGCAGGATAAATTCCGGCGCGTGAAACGCGGGGAGCACCGTCGCGGCGATCTGGACCGCCAGCCAGGCCGCGATCGCATACCCAATCGCGACGCGATAAACGCGCCGCTGTTTCAATTGGCTGACGAAGGAGCTCATTTTAGAATCGCGCTGCCTTTGTAGCGATTCGTGGCGGTGACATGCGAGCACGGAATGTCGCCTCTCGTCGCCTAACAAAGGCTGGAAATGTCTGGGGCAATTGAGGCAATATCCGGTAACCCAGAAACAGGCTCTTTATTAGACGCACGAAACTAACCAAGGAGACCCCATGTCACTTCGTATCAACGACACCGCCCCCAACTTCACCGCCCAGACCACCCACGGCCCGATCGATTTTCATCAATGATCGGCGACAAATGGGCGGTCTTGTTTTCCCATCCGAAAGATTTCACCCCGGTCTGCACGACCGAGCTCGGCTACATGGCCAGGATCGAGTCGGAGTTCACGAAAAGAAATGCCAGGCTGATCGGCCTGTCGATCGATCCCGTCGCCGACCACAGCAAATGGGCCGCCGACATCGAAGAAACCCAGGGGGCCGCCGTGAAGTACCCCATGATTGGCGACACGGATCTGGCGGTGGCAAAGATGTACAACATGCTCCCGGCCGATGAGCCCGGCACGTCGGATGGACGGACCGCTGCGACGAATGCCACCGTGCGCTCGGTCTTCATTATCGGGCCGGACAAGAAAATTAAATTGATGCTGACTTATCCCATGACCACCGGCCGCAATTTCGATGAGATTCTGCGGGTCCTGGATTCCATGCAACTAACCGCCAAACACAAAGTGGCCACACCAGTGAACTGGAAAAACGGCGAAGACGTGATCATTGCCGGCTCCGTCTCCGACGCCGATGCCAAAACGCTTTTCCCCGACGGCTGGAACGCGCCCAAACCCTATTTGCGGATCGTCAAGCAACCGGCGTGATCGACCCGGCGGAGAACCGGTCGGATGATCGCGCGGCGCGATCGGAAAGTAAGAAGGAAAATTAAGAATTAAGAACGCCAGAAGAAGAGTTTAGGGGTTCTTCTTTTTTTGTTCTGGAGTTGGGGAGCGGTGAGGTTCAGGGCGCGGTATGGTCCGCGAGTAGTGACGGGGATGTTGCAATCGGCGGTAGAGTTCCCCCTGGTTTTCCTCCCACCGAAAAGGGGGGTCACCTTTGACTGGTCCCCAGACCAAACGTCCGGAGTGCCGCCAGTTATCCAGCAGAATGCCCTGCTCAAAAGGCTGCCCCCGGGCGGTTACGGTGATGACGTTGTGCTCGTCGAAATTTCCCGGAGCACATTCGGCCCAATGTAACTCGAGCGTTCGCAGCTTCAGCGCATCCAACCGAAGTAAAAGCTCGTTGGCGTATTGATAACAGTGTCCGGCTTTTCTTGCTCCGACGTGGATAAGAA
>JALYIN010000373.1 GCA_030775765.1 Verrucomicrobiota bacterium | reverse complement strand
ACCCAATGTTGAAAATAGAAAACGCCGAAGGCCGCGAACAGGACCAGGCAGAAAAGCGCGAGCAACTGGTTGCGCCATTTCATGAGGCCGATCTACGAGCGCCCGCTTCGCCTTGTCAATCTCACATCACGGGAAACCGCTTGTCTGCGCGGAGGAACGTCGCGAAAATGCGTCACTGTGCCCAAGCCTGTCATCCTCATTATCCGCGACGGCTGGGGCATTAATCCGGGCGGCCTCGAGAAGCGCGAGGAAAATGGCGACGCGACGTTGTTGGCCCGCACGCCGTTTCACGACCAGCTCTACCGCGATTATTCCGGCGGCAAGCTGAGTGCGAGCGGTCTCGATGTCGGGCTGCCGGAAGGGCAGATGGGCAACTCCGAAGTGGGCCATCTCAATCTCGGGGCGGGCCGGATCGTTTATCAGGATTTGACCCGCATCAACAAAGCGATCGCGGAAGGGGAGCTGGGGCGAAACCCCGTGGCGCAGGAAACTCTCGCCAAGGCGCGCGGACATCGCCTTCATTTTGTCGGCCTGATCTCGGATGGCGGTGTTCACAGCCACTACCGACATCTCGTCGCACTCGCGGACGTGGCGCACGCCGCGGGCGTGACGGACATTCTCGTCCACGCCTTCACTGACGGACGCGACACGTCGCCGACCGGCGGCGCGGATTTTCTCGACGCCTGTGTTGCCGGCCTCGCGAAAAGCGGCGCGAAGATCGCGACGATCGTGGGCCGTTATTTCGCCATGGATCGAGATCGTCGTTGGGACCGCACGAAAAAAGCCTGGGACGCAATTGTGCTCGGACGAGGGGAGCGTTGTAAAACTCCGCCGGGCGACGCGGTCCGGGCGCAATACGCGCGCAAAAAGACCGACGAATTCTTGCCGCCTCTCGTTTTCTCGCATCCCGACGAGCAGCGCATTCGCGACGGCGACACCGTTTTCTTCTTCAACTTCCGTGCGGACCGCGCGCGCCAGCTCTCACAAGCGTTTCTCCTTGAGGACTTCGACGGATTCGACCGCGAGGTGTGGCCGCAGGTGAACTACGTCACGCTCACGCAGTATGACGTGACTTACCCGTCGCCCTTCATTTTTGCACCGGAGGAATTGCCGAAGATCCTTGGCGAAGTGGTGAGCGCCGCCGGCAAGACGCAACTGCGCATCGCCGAAACCGAGAAATATCCGCACGTCACCTACTTCTTCAACGGCGGGATCGAGCGCGCGTTCGCCGGCGAAGATCGCAAGATCGTCCCCTCGCCGAAGGTGGCGACCTACGATTTGCAGCCGGAGATGAGCGCGCGCCAAGTCACCGAAGAGGTTCTCGCGCGCGTGGGCGATTACGACCTTATCATCCTAAACTTCGCGAACCCCGACATGGTGGGACACACCGGTGTGGTCGCCGCGGGAATCAAAGCCGTCGAAACCATCGATGAATGCGTGGCGCGGATTGTTCCGGACGTTCTCGCGCGGGGCGGCGCCTGCCTGATCACCGCCGACCACGGGAATTGCGAGCTGATGCGGAACCCAGATGGATCGCCGAACACGGCGCACACTACGAACCTCGTCCACTTCCTTTACGTCGCGGAAAACGCCGGCCAGTTTCGCGTCCACGACGGCATACTCGCGGATGTCGCGCCAACGCTTCTTTTCCTGCTCGGACTTCCGCAGCCAAAAGAAATGACCGGCCGCAATCTGCTGGTCGCTAAAGCGGGCTAGTTCTCCGAGCTCCCCGGCGGAAAAATCTCCTCGCGCGTGATAGCAAATACGCGGTTGAACTGGCGTGTGCCCGCCACTGCGATTCGTTGCAACAGCCGGACTCGCGCTTCTTCCAGGTTGTCGTGCCAGGCTGGTTTGCGCACGAGTCCCAGCGAGCCATGCGCTTCCACGAGCACGCCCCAGCCGGCAGGCGCCTCGGCCGCGCGAAACAATTCGTTAGGCAGGACCAGGAAAAACAGATTCGCGCAGCGATAACGGACCAGGCACTCGAATTTCGTGCCCCCGTAGAGACGGTTTTGGAGGGCCGCGGTTTCCCGGAGAACGCGCCGATATCCGCGATGCCCAATCGCATCGAAGTCGTGCGAATCGTATTCAGCGAAGAGCGAATCACCCGTGCGAAGAGTGGGGTAATGAATGCGAAGATGCCTTTCGAGCGTCTCACGCCGGCGCGACAGAGAGCGGAGGCGTTCGCGCGCGGCCACGCTTTCGCAGTTATCACGGCGCAGATCCGGCAACGCCTGTTTGCATTCGAAAATCGCGGTCACCGTTTGCTCACGCATTCGCGAGCGATAGGCCGCCACATCGGCGCGATAACGGCACTGGGGCAAACTCACCTCCGCGGCGCACGCCGTGTAACGATTGGCTTGCGCCCAGAGAAGCGCGAGACGTTTCAGCCGAACGTGCGCTTCCGTTTCGGCGCGGCGCGAGACTAGTGGCGAGTCCATTCGGCAAGTTCCTTTGCCCAATAGGTCACGATTAAATCGGCGCCCGCGCGTTTTAGCGAAGTCATGATCTCGAGCACGGCCGCGCGCTCTTCGAAGTACCCTTTTTCCACCCCCGCTTTCACCATCGCGAATTCCCCGCTCACGTGGTAAACCGCCGTCGGTTTTCCAAAACGTTCGCGCACTCGCCAGAGAATATCGAGATACGGCAGCGCCGGTTTCACGAGCACAATATCGGCGCCTTCCTCGATATCGAGCGCGACCTCGCGCAACGCTTCCCGCGCATTCGCGCTGTCCATCTGGTAGGAGCGGCGGTCGCCAAATTGCGGCGGACTCTCCGCCGCCTCGCGGAATGGTCCGTAGAACGCCGACGCAAATTTCGCCGCGTAACTCATGATGCCCGTTTCCTGAAAACCATTCGCGTCGAGGGCTTCCCGAATGGCTCCGACTCGGCCATCCATCATGTCGCTTGGCGCCACGAAATCCGCTCCCGCCGCGGCGTGGGACACAGCCGTCTTCGCGAGCAACTCAACCGATTCATCGTTCAAGACGTGGAAGTGGTCTCCGTCGATCCGAGTGATGCCGCAATGTCCGTGGCTCATGTATTCGCAGAGGCAAACGTCCGTCATGACAAGGAGGCCGGGACATTTCTTCTTGATCGCTCGCACTGCCTCCTGGACGACTCCGTTCTCCGCGTGCGCTCCGCTGGCTCCCTCGTCTTTCTCCCGCGGAATCCCGAAAAGCAGAACGGCCTGGACTCCCAATTCGTGGGCGCGGTGGGCTTCGCCGGCTACCTCGCCCGGCGCCCATTGGAAAACCCCCGGCATGCTCGCGATCGCCTGCCGCGCCCCGAGCTTTTCGCTGATGAAAAGCGGGAGAACGAAATCGTGCGCACTCAGTGTCGTTTCGCGCACGAGGTTGCGAACGCCTTCGCTGCGGCGCAAGCGTCGGGGGCGCTGAACCAGTTTTCGCACGGCCGAGGCTAAGCGTTTGGTCGAAGCGCCGCAAGTTCGCCGAACTTGACGCGGTGCCGCCCTCCCGCGTGAATGCAATCAGCCATGCACACGGCTAGAAAATCCGATTATCTGCTCATCGACATCAGCAACTCCTTCGTGAAGCTGGCGTTCGCGACGACGGAGAAAATTGGGAAACCCACGCGTCTGCCAACCGGCAAACTCTCGGCGAAGGCGATGCGGCGCATTCTTCGCGGAGGAACGGTCGGGACCATCGTTGTCTCCTCCGTCGTTCCGAAAAAAAACAAGGCGATCTCGGCCGCCGCGGGGTCGGCTCGCGTGTTGTTCCTCAATTCGAAAACCGATCTCGGGGTCGGCATTGATTATCCACGACCGCGATCCATCGGCCCCGATCGGCTCGCGAATGCGGCGGCGGTCGCGCAATTGTACGGTTCGCCCGCGATCGTGGTCGATTTCGGAACTGCGGTAACGTTCGATGTTGTTTCCGCCGCGGGAAATTACGTCGGAGGTGTGATCGCTCCCGGCCTCGAGGTGATGACGAATTATCTTTATCAACGCACCGCATTGCTACCGAAGCTGACATTGCAGGAACCTCCGCGCGCGATTGGAAAGACAACGCGCGACGCGATGATGTCCGGCGCGGTTTTCGGTTATCGCGGTTTGGTCCGCGAGATCCTGAAGCGGCTTACGGCGGAAACTTTTCCGCGCAAGAAGCCGCGGATCATCGCGACCGGCGGCTACGCGCAGTTGATTGCGAGCAAGCTTCCGGAGATCGAGGCCGTCCACCCCAACCTGACACTGGAAGGTTTGCGGATCGTGGCGAACAGGAATACGGGCCTGATTCGCCGTTGATAGAGGAGCCGTAATTCGCTGCCAGGAAGAGTTTTCCGCGAAAAGTGAATTTTCGCGAGGAGAACGGCAAAATTGGCTTGTCATTAGGCGCAGCCATAGCTTGTATGCCTCTTTGCATGAACATTAGGAAACTCGCGACGATAACGGTCCTGGTTGTTAGCTCTTTCGCGGCAACAAATGTTGCCCCCACGAAGGCGGAGCTCGAGTCGATGTACGACAAAGCTTTCCGCGAATTCAATGCCGCCAACTATCCGCAGGCGCTGAAAGAACTCGACGCGATCGATGCGCGTCAACCAGACTTGGCGGAGTCGCAAAACCTGCGCGGCGTGATCCTGATGCGCCAGGCCGAATACGACCAGGCCGAGGCGGCGCTCCAAAAGGCGCTCGCGACCGATCCGAAATTTTGGAACGCCCGTTTCAATCTGGCCGAGATTCCGTTTCTGCGGAAGGCCTGGGCCGAAGCGCGGAAGCGCTTTGAAGGATTGCTTCAGGGAAATACTTCGGAACTCCAGGGCGATGCGGCCCAACTCATCCAATACAAGATTCTCCTGACCTACCTGCTCGAGGGGAAGGAGAACATGGTCGATTCCATTCTCACGAAATTCGAGCTGACGCCCGAGACGCCGGCGGTCACGTATTCGAATGCCGCGGTGGCGTTCCAGCACAAGAACGAAAAAGAAGCGAAAAATCTGATCGCGGGCGCCGAGAAAAAGTTTTCGCCGCAACTCAATAAACTCTTCGCGGAATCATTCTATGAAATCGGCTGGATGCAGAAGCCGGCCGGGCAGACTCGGGTGGCACTGGAGATAACGACCGCGACCGAACGCGCGGCGAAGGCTAAAGCCATCGCGACCGAGAAGTTCGAGGCCGCGGAACAGGCGTTCCAACAGCGCGACTACACCGCAGCAAAAAAACTGATCGATGAAGCGGACGCGGCCGATCCGAACCAGCCCGCGACCCTCAATCTGCGCGGCGAGATTTTGCTGGCGCAGAAAGATTTCGAAGGGGCCGAGAATGCGTTCAAGCAGGCGGCGAAGATCGATCCGAAATTCCGCGAGGCGCAATACAACCTGGCGCAGATCCCATTCAAGAAAAAGGAATACACCAAAGCGCGCGATCGTTTCGAGGCGCTCTTCAACAACACGCCCGCTCCCGGCGGCGATAAGAACCAGGCAGCGCAGATCATCAAGTTCAAGATTTTCCTCACGCTCCTGCTCGAGGGCAAAGATAGCCGCGCGCAGAAGATGATGGAGCAGTTCCAATTCACCGGCGACACGCCAGCCCTTTATTACGCGCAAGCCGCCTGGGAGTTCAAACACTACAACGCCGCGAAAGCGAACGACTGGATCGTTTCGGCGAAGAAGATTTATTCGCCCGCGCTCAACCTCGTGTTCGCCGACTCTTTCTACGATGTCGGTTGGCTCCAGGCGCCGCAGAACGTCGCCGCCGCGCCTGTCGTGCCATCGAAGGAAGTGGCCAAGACGGAAACGGTCCCGCCGTCCATCGAACCGAGCCCAATCCCGGCGATCGCTTTGAACAAGAGCCCGAAGACGACAGAGGTTGCTCCGCCAAAACCCACCACGGAAACAACGACGCAGCCGCCGGCCTCGCAGCCGCTGGCGAAGAACGAAAAGGCGCCCGGCCCGGTCACGACAAATTCCCCGAGCGTTGAGATGCCGTCCGCGGCGAATGCGTTGCCGTCCGAGACCCGTGCGCCTTTGCCGAAGGAACCTGAGACGACGACGCAACCCGCCTCCAGTCCCGCGACTGGTCCGGTGACGTCAAACGCGGTGACGCAGCAAAGCCCGGCGACCGCGCCCGCGAACAAGGAGCCAGCACCGGCGACGACCACTGTCGTTTCCACGCCGGCCGCTGTCCTCGCGCCCGCCAACATCCAGCAATCGAGCGTGAACGACAGCATGAACGGGTTTAATTCTAACACGCTGCTTGTCGGCGGCCTGCTGGTGGCGGGAATTCTGCTTTTGGTCTGGGTTGTGTTTTCTGAATTTCGCCGCCGCATGAGTGTTTCCGTTTACCGCTCTCCCGCGCCTGCCAGTGGGCCGAGCTTCGACGCGCTCGACGACCAGGAACCGGTCGTGGAAAAAATCGCCGCGCCCAAGCGCCTGGTCGGCGGACCGCCGCAAGTCTCCCTGCACTTAAAAGC
>JALYIN010000372.1 GCA_030775765.1 Verrucomicrobiota bacterium | reverse complement strand
CCGTTGTACTGCGCATGGATGCGGCGAAGAATCTCGAGGCCGGCGAGGGTGTTGAGGCAGCCATCGAGCCAGCCGCCGTTCGGGACGGAATCGATGTGTCCGCCGATGAGGAGCGCCCGCGGGGATTCACCGCGCAACGTGGCCCAGAGGTTTCCGGCTTCGTCGGTCCGGATGTCCGGGCAGAACGGTTCAAGTTTCTTGCGGAGCCAGGCCCGCGCTGACGCCCAGGTTTCGGTGAAAGCGACGCGTTGCGCGCCGTTTTCGTCGCCGGTGAGTTCCCGAAGTTCCTTCAGTTCTGCAATAGTGCGCGCGGGTGTCGTCTTCATTGCGGAAAAAAACGATACTATGCACCCGGCCTCGAAATCACAATCGGCAAGAGCGGGCACGATTTGAATTTACCAGGGGAAGGGCATGAACTAGAAGGAACTGATCCAATGACCGAACGCCCATATGTTGAGGGAAAAAAGCCGGATCGCGATATTGCGCCGGACAAGATCGGCCGGCTCGAGTTAGCGGCGAAGACGGATCCCAGGTCGGGAGCGCCCGGCGATGAGGCCAGTGGCCGGACCAGTCCGTTTTGGGTGAAGTGCTGGAGCTGTCACCAATTCCTGACGCGGCCGCTGTCGCCGCCGGGCGAGCAGGCCTACACCTGCGCGAACTGCGGGGCGGTCAACGCGATCTAGGGAAGCGCCCAGAGGCCGCTGAGACAGCGGACGCTACCGCGCGAGAGTGCTGTTCGGCTTTCGCGTATTTCGTTGCACCGCACGGGCTAGCCCCGATAGAAAGGCGGCATGGAGATCTGGATTCATCGGAACGGGCAATTCGCAGGGCGCTTTTCGGAATCCGATATCCGCGCCAAGATCGCCGACGGAAGTTTTAGCGCGACAGACCTCGCCTGGAACGAAGCCAAATCTTCCTGGCAACCGATCCCTGAATTTCTTGCCGCGGTTCCCGCAGCGACTTCAGGTCCGGCGAGCTCTACTGCTGCACCCGCTGAAAAGGAAAACCCGCCGGCGACTGAATCCCCGCGCCTGACACCGCCGCCGTTGCCTTCCACGCCGCCAGCGTCCGCGCCGGTTCGCGCGGCAATTCCGCCGCCGTTGCCGGCATCCGCCATGTCGACGGCCGCGGCAGCGTTCAGTCCCGCGCAGGCAGAGCAGCCACCCGCAGGCGAAACGATCTGGAGCCCTTACGTCGCCATTCTCGGGAGTATTTTCCTTACCCCTGCGTTCGGCGGATTTTTCATTTGGCGGAACTGGCTGAAGATGAACCGGCGCCGCCGCGCCATGGTGTCGGCCCCGTGGTTCTGGCTCGGATTCGGCGTGGTCGGCCTGTTGTTTTATTCGCGGGACCGCATCGTATGGGTGATTTGGGTGGCCTATCTGCTGGCGTGGCTGGCGTTCTCCGCCTACCCGCAGATCCGTTACGTCCACACGACTTACAAACGAGAGCGGATGCGCTCGGGATTGCCGCTGCTGGCAGCACTGATCCTGGGCGTGGCGGGTTTCGCGACGTATTGGTTGACCGCACCGGCGACGAAAACCATAGCCACCCTGGAACCGCGGCCGCAGCAACAGCCGACGCCAACGCAGATTTCGCAGCCGCAAAGCGATCGCGTTTTCTCCGGCGACGAATTACGCGACATGTACAAGTCGTCCGTCTTGGAAGTGCGCGCGACCTGGAAAGAAAAGAAGGCGATGCTGAAGAAGGACAACGGTGCCAGCGGCACTGGCGTTCTTCTTTATAACGACACCGAGTACGGGCTGGTCGCCACAAACTGGCACGTCGTGGATCCCGGCGAGAACATGACAGGCGACTACAAATGCGGCGTGCGCTTCGTCCACGACAAGGATTTCGCCGACGTCGAAGTGGTCGCGCGCGCGAAGAATGATGTCGATCTCGCGCTGCTGCTGGTGCGGCTGGAAGGGAAGTGGACGCCAAACCAATTTCCCATCAGACCGCTGGAGAGCATCAAGGAAGGCGAATGCTGCATCGCGATTGGCAATGCGCTCGGGGAGGGGTTGAGCATTACCTCGGGAATCATCTCGCGCTTCGACAAGGTAAAGGAGGAAACGCTGATCCGGACTTCGACGCCGGTGAGCCCGGGAAATAGCGGCGGGCCGCTGATCCTTTGTCGCGGCGGCTCGCTCGCCGGCATCGTCACCTTGCAATCGCGGATCACCAATGTCCAAAACGTGAACTTCGCCACGCCCGCCCAATACCTGCTGGACAAGGAGATCTGGGATTTCCAGTCAGGCGAGGACAAGGCGCAGCTACTCCTCGACAAGGCGATCGCGCAGGCGAAGAGCAAGTGAGCCGCTGCGCGGATCGTTGTAGCGGGGTAGGGCGGAATTGCTCGCCGGAGATCGCGTCTCGCCATTTCGAACTTGGAAAATATCGCTTTGGCAAGATGCCAAAGCCGGCGGGCGAGACGCCCACCCCTACCCGAAACAAAACAATGCCCGACTGTCTACGCGGGCGTCGCGGGCGCGGCGTAATCGCGCAACTTCGGACTGAGCGGCACCGGCTCGCCGCCGCGGCTGAGGTAAAGCTGGTAAAGCTGTTTTTGGAGATGCACCCAGCTAAAATAGACCAGCACCAGGGCGAAATACATTCCGATGCACAGAGCGAGCGCGCCGAGCCCAACAAGGACCGCGCCGCCCACTACCAGGAAGAGGGAGCTGATAAGAATCTCTTTCCAGACGAGAGACACGAACCTCTTGACGAAGGCGAAATTAAACGATTGCGCGAAGTCCTGGGTGATCGAAGCGCGCAGGATGAGGGGAGTCAGAACAAACATCATCAATACGATCATAACGATGTAGAAGACAAACATGAACAGGCCCACTATCGCACCGAGACAACCGCTGTCGTGTCCGTGGCCGCCGCCCATCAAGCTGGCAATCATCGCGACCGGAATAAAGAAGACGCACATGATCAAGGCGAGCGCGAGGCCGCTCACCAGGCTGACGAGGAACGGCCAGAGCCCGCGCTCCAAATATTTGCCGAAGTTACTGAAATCGAAATCCGGGAACGTCTCCGGCCGCTCATCATCGCGTCCCCAGAACCCAGTGATCAACCAGCCTTTGAGCACGATCTGCCCGATGAATGGGATCAACACGGAAACGCCGCCGAGCAGCATGTTCATCATCCACTTTGGGCTTTTGAAAAAATCACTGACGGAGGCGGTGTAGTTCATGGTCGGACGCGGAGCTGATTCCTCCGCAACAAATGCCTGAAGCACCCTTTCCATGTCAATCCCGGATTCAGGTCCCCGCTGCATTCGTCGACGGAATAAATGCCTGCCAGAAGTCTGACTTCGTCTGCTTGCACTCTGACGGGCGCGCTTGAGAATGGTGTCGTGCACAAAGCCTGCGCATCGGGATCGCTCTGGCGCGGGAGCATTTCTCGCAATCGACGCCGTGGTCGGGGTTCTGAAACGCGGAAAGCTCGATGCCAGAGAAGAAGTTACGCCAGCTCTTTTCTTTTGACGGAAATTGCGGATACGTCCAGCCTGTCAGTCCATGCCTGCCGTTTCATTCCATGCGAAGGAGGTCCCAGCGGCAGACGCCATTACTAATCCTGAGTCGAACCCCGCGCGACTCAACCCTGAGCGAAACCGCAATTTGGCTCACTATGATTCGAACCATTCTATCCATCGCCGTGTTCTCCAGTTTCCTTGCCGGCACACTCCAGGCCGATCCCCCATCGAAGAAGAAGTCCAACCGGGTTCCTAGAGTCGCGCCGGCGGCTCCGTTGAGAGAAGGCTGGTCGCTCGTAAACGGAGTGTGGACCCATTCCGACGGTTATCAGTTCGTGAAAGGCCAGGTGCTGCGAGTGGGAACCCAGACCCACAAGAAGCCGCCGAAACCGCCGACGAAAGCGGAGATGGAGGCGGCCATGAAAAAAACGGCGCCAAAGGCAGTCGACCCCGCGGCCACGAAGGCGGCCGAGCGGGAGAAGAACCTGACACCGCGCCCAGCGCCCCAGACCGGCACGCATTTGTAGGGACGCGTTTCGTCCCCGTCATCAACGTCGCGGCTGGTAGATTCCGGGTTGGTCATCCGCCGACGGTCATGATTAATTCATGATCGTGCCGGGCCTATAGCTCAGCGGTTAGAGCAGGGGACTCATAATCCCTTGGTCCCAGGTTCGAATCCTGGTGGGCCCAACCTTTCGCTTTGGCGTGCACCGGAAAGCGAAGGCTGCCACGCCGTAACAATTGGGGCGCATGCCCACCCAGTTCTTCAGCGGGCCGCCCAAATCCGGCCCGCAAACTCTTTCGCGTCCAGTTTTTTCACGAAAAATAGAATTTCGGGTGCTAATCCATTGACAGTCCGAGGCGGTCTTACCATAATGCCGCGGTGCTGAAGAAATTCATTCCGCAAAAGCCCATGTCGTCGATCGGAGAAGGATCGTTAAGCACGGGCGCTGACGAGAACAATGGTCTCGCTCCGCGCGAAGAACCAAGAGCAACACCAACAATC